>JAHHLF010000141.1 GCA_018679315.1 Bacteroidia bacterium
TCAGGATGTTGCTTTGATTCGGGAGCAAGTACCGAATTTGCGATATATTTCTCCGCGAAATCAGCTCGGAGGATTTCGAGGCACCAATAATGTAGTTCGGGGGATAAAGACTGGGGCTTTCAACGTATATGGGGATTATCCTGAGATCATTAATCAAGATCCCATGAAAATAAGCTCGGGACGCTTTCTCAATCAATTAGACATTGAGCAAAAACGAAAAATAGCCATTATTGGTGAGGGCGTAAAAAGTAGTTTGTACGATCGGGGAGAAGATCCGCTGGGAACCTACATCAAGATCCAGGGGGTAAATTTTTTGGTCGTCGGCACATATAAAAAAAGGAGTACTGATGGAGATGGGGAAGAAGCACAAAAAGAGATCTATATACCATTTACTGCTTTTTCTCAAGCCTTTAACAGGGCCGATAATGTGGGTTGGATGGCAATTACAGCCAATGACGGTACGTCAATATCACAACTCAAAGAACGTATTGTCGGTGTGATGAAAGAAAAGCATAAAATTCATCCGGACGACTTACGTGCCATAGGGTATTTTGATCTCTATCAAGAGTATAACAAGGTAGAAAGTCTGTTTGGTGCTATGCGCGTAATTGCATATTTCGTCGGTATCCTTGTCTTGCTATCCGGAATTATCGGGGTGAGTAATATTATGCTAATTGTGGTCAAAGAGCGAACAAAAGAAATTGGTATACGCAGGGCCCTGGGAGAGGATCCCTGGTCTATTAAGAAGCAGATCCTACTGGAATCGATCTTCCTGACCTTAATTTCCGGAATGGCCGGAATAGTCATGGGGGCATTGTTTATATATGGTATCAATGCCATCCTTGATATGAGTGGGCCCGTTGATATGTTTTTGAATCCAAGCGTGAGCCTGGGTGTTGTTAGCGGAGCCTTAGTGATCCTGATGACATCTGGTTTGCTCGCAGGATTTATCCCGGCACAAAGTGCCATAAAAGTGAAACCAATAGACGCTTTGCGAACTGAATAAAAAACTATAAAATGAAAAAATCAGTCACCCTAATTATTCTAATTACGATCATCATTGCTTTCGGGGGGGCCATGTACTACCTGTATCAAAAGAATTCGGAAGATCCGATCATTTATGAAACTGAAAAACCTTCCACCCAAACAATTATCAGAAAAACGGTTGCAACCGGGAGTATTCTTCCGCTTGAGGAAGTACTTATAAAACCAAATATTTCCGGAGTTATAGAAGAGGTATACGTAGAAGGGGGCGATTATGTGAAATCCGGGGATCTGCTGGCCAAGATCAAGGTAGTGCCTAATTTGAATGCACTTAATGATTCCAGAAACGCGATTGCAGAAGCCAGGATCGCACTAGATGATCAAAAGAGAAACCTGGACAGACAGACAAGTCTGTTTGATAAAGGAGTGATATCAAAAGTAGACCTTGAACGTGCCCAGGTGAGTTTTGACCAGGCGCGCCAATCGTACAATGCAGCCAATAAGCGATATGATATTGTAAAAACCGGTACTACAGCAGGATTTCGGAATGCAGCCAATACGCTAATACGCTCCACGGTCACAGGAATGGTCCTGGAGGTTCCTGTAGAAGTTGGAAACCAGGTGATAGAAAGCAACAATTTTAATGAAGGAACTACAATTGCGGCTATCGCAGATGTTGAGAAAATGATCTTTGAAGGAAAAGTAGATGAATCTGAAGTGGGGAAGATCAAAGAAGATCTGCCTTTGGAGATTACTGTAGGAGCAATTGAGAACCAGGTTTTCGATGCTGTCCTTGACTACATTGCCCCGAAGGGAAATGTGGAGAACGGCGCTATCCAATTTGAGATCAAAGGCACCTTGTCTAAAAAAGATACCGTGTTTATTCGGGCGGGCTTGAGTGCCAATGCGTCCATTATCCTGGATAGGGCAGACAGTGTCTTGGCATTAAAGGAAGCACTTATTCAATTTGACCCGGAAACCAAGGCTCCTTTTGTGGAAATTGCCACTGGCGACCAGGAGTTTGAAAGACGGGATGTGGAATTAGGAATCAGCGACGGGATCTTTGTAGAAGTAAAATCCGGGTTAACTGCGAGTGATAGTGTTAAAGTGTGGAATGCTATCAAACCAGAAAACTTCGGTAGTTAGGGTATTTTAACATAATATTTACAGCCCCTTTTGTAACAATTTAACAACTTGCGAGTCCTATTACAGGATTTCAAAATAGCTAATAACGAGCCAACTATGATAGAGATCAAAGACCTTCATAAATCATATCAGATGGGAAGTAATTCCCTTCATGTATTAAAAGGAATAAATTTCGAGGTAAAGGAAGGCGAATTGGTCGCGATCATGGGCTCTTCAGGTTCTGGTAAATCTACGCTTCTGAATATTCTGGGGATGCTGGATGTAGCCGACGAAGGAGATTATCACCTCGATGGAGTGCCGATCAAGAATATGAATGAAACCAAAGCTGCTCAATACAGGAATAAGTTCCTGGGCTTTATTTTTCAATCTTTTAATTTGATCAACTACAAAACTGCTTTGGAAAACGTGGCTTTACCCCTGTATTACCAAGGGAAAAGCAGAAAGGTACGCCAAGAAAAAGCAATGAAATACCTGGAACAAGTAGGACTTAAAGATTGGTCTCACCATTTACCTAATGAATTGTCAGGTGGACAGAAACAGCGGGTAGCCATTGCCCGTGCTATGGTAGGTGAACCTAAAGTACTTCTTGCAGATGAGCTTACAGGTGCTTTGGATAGTACTACTTCTTATGAGGTTATGGAATTGATCCAGAAGATCAATGATGAAGGAAATACCATTTTAGTTGTAACCCATGAAGTGGATATCGCGCATATGTGTAAGCGCATTGTACATTTAAGGGATGGCATAATTGTCAAAGATGAAAAAATAAAGCAGAAAAGAGCATCAGAATATGTTCAGTAGAGATACCTGGAAAGAAATATTTATATCCATCCAGAAGAATAAGATGAGAACCTTCCTGGCTGGATTTACTGTGGCCCTGGGTATTCTCATTTTTGTTTCCCTGGTAGGACTTTCAAATGGCTTAAAAAATACGTTTGATGAGTTTTTTAGGGATGATGCCACCAATGTATTCTTCTTATTTCCCGGACGCACCTCCATGCCTTATAAGGGATATAAATCCAACAGGCAGATTGAATTTGACAATTCGGACCTTGCCGATATTAAAAAGACCTTCCCGCAATACCTGGAATATATAACACCCAGGATATCGCGCGGGGCCTTGGTCTCATATAAGGAAGAGTCCAATAATTATACAACGCGTGCTGTAGGACCTGGCCATCAGTTTAATGAGAAGACCATTATAATGAAAGGCCGTTATATCAATGAAGAAGATATTAAGAACAAAACCAAATACGCTGTTATTGGCCGTCTTGTAGAAAAAGATCTTTTTGGAGATAAGAATGCTATGGGGAAATATGTGGATATGGGAGGCAGTGCCTTTAAAGTGATTGGCGTATTTCAGGATGATGGAGGAGATCGTGAAGAACGGAATATCTATATTCCATATACTACGAGACAATTAATTGAAAAGAATAATGATGAAATAGATCAGATCGTCCTGGCATTCAAGGAGGAACTCGGCTACGCCGGGGCCATGGCCTTTGAAGTGAGCCTTCGCAAGTTTATCAAAGAAAAAAAATACATCCACCCGGACGATGAGAATGGTTTGTTCATTCGCAACGTGGCCGATCAATTGCAGCAGAACAATCAATTTGCCAATGTGATCGCCATGGTATTTTCGGTTTTTGCGCTTGGTACGATCATCGCAGGTATTATTTGTATATCCAATATCATGGTATTTGTTGTCAATGAACGAACCAAAGAATTAGGTATTCGGAAAGCGCTGGGCGCAACACCGCGTTCTGTGATCGGAACCATCTTGCTAGAATCTGTTTTCATCACGACAATTTCAGGATATGTGGGCATGCTGATCGGTGTCTTCCTGCTTCGTTCAATAGGTGATAAGCTTGAGGATTACTTTATAATGAACCCTTATATAGATACAGGATTGGCCATTTTTGCCACTATTATCCTGATAGTTTTTGGTGCTTTAGCGGGATATGTACCTGCAAGAAGAGCAGCTAAGATCAAACCAATTGTAGCTTTACAAGACAACTAAGATGAGACTGTTATTTGACAGAAATACCTGGCAAGAGATCTTCGGTTCTATCCGAAAGAATAAGATACGTACGATCATTACAGTGATCGGGGTTTTATGGGGCATCTTCGTCTACATCGCTCTTTCGGGTGCGGCTAAGGGTATGGACAACGGATTTGAGCGCTCATTTGAAAACATAGCCATGAATAGTCTTTTTACCTGGGCACAGAATACGAGCATACCCTACGAAGGCTTTAAGACGGGAAGAAGCCTTCAGCTCAAATTAAATGATGCCAGGGTAATACAAAACAGAATTCCGGAGATCCAATACATTGCCCCTAGAAATGTCAGAGGGGTCTTTGGTGATGCTCCAGGTGCAATAGTACGAGGAACTAAATCCGGGAGCTATGCGGTTTATGGTGATTTCCCTGTCTTTACTTCAATAGCCACCAAAGAGATCTATGATAACGGACGGTTTGTCAATGAAGCAGATATTGAACAGGCGCGAAAGGTATGTGTCATTGGTGAACGTACCCAACAAGAACTTTTTGATAAAGACGAAGATCCAATTGGTGGATATATCCGAATAGATAACATTTATTTCCAGGTCGTGGGTGTGCACAAATTCACTCAAGGAGGGGGTTTTGGAGGTGATGGAGATATTCATATTCCATTTACGACCTATAAGAAATTGTATAATACGGGTGAAAATGTAGGCTGGTTCTCTATAGCTGCCTATGACGATGCCGATGTCATACAAGTAGAAAAAGATGTGAAATCAGTATTAAAAGGGATACATAGAGTACACCCGGATGACGAAAGAGCTTTTGGTTCTTTCAATTTGGGGGAAATTTTTAACAGGATCATGGGCTTCTCCAAAGGGCTGACCTTTATCTCTTTGATAGTCGGTGTAGCCACAATTCTTGCCGGTATTATCGGTATTGGAGCCATTCTATTGATATCTGTTAAAGAACGTACCAAAGAACTTGGAGTTCGCCGTGCCCTGGGTGCGACACCACGAGAGATCCGTTCCTTAATTATATTGGAATGTGTCTTCCTCACAGTTATTTCCGGTGTAATGGGAATTATCCTGGGAGCAGTAGTATTAAATGTGGTTAACAATGCCACACAAGACATAGATTTCCCTTATACGAATCCAACGGTGCCCATTCCTTTAGTATTAGGAGCCATGGCGCTTATGGTGATCATGGGTACATTAATTGGGATGATACCGGCGCAGAGAGCTGTCAGTATTCGACCGATAGATGCCCTGAGGGAAGAATAAATTCAACCAGAAACAAGAACTAATACAAATAATAGAAAATGAACAAGTTTGTAAAATATGGATTGATCGGTATCCTCGTATTAGGAGCCATGTGGGCTGCAGCCTTTTTTATAAAGTCTAATGCCAAATCGGCCATCACCTATGAGACGCAAAAGCCTTTTACGTCTTCCATAGAAAAGAAAACAGTGGCCACCGGGAAAGTGATCCCCGAAGATGAAATTGAGATCAAACCACAGATCTCAGGGATCATTGATAAGATCTACATGGAAGAAGGTGCTCCGGTAAAAACGGGAGATCTGATCGCTACGATCAAAGTAGTTCCTAATGAACAAGCTTTGAACCAGGCCAGGGGTCGTGTACGTAATGCGGAAATCGCCCTGAGCAACACAGAGATAGAATACAACAGGAATAAGGCCCTGTTTGACAAAGGGGTTATTTCCAGCCAGGATTTCAATAATCTGAAACTACAATATGATCAGGCTGTACAGGAATTGAGCAATGCACGGGCAGATTACCAGATCATTCGTCGGGGTTCTGCCGGAGGTTCTGCCAGTGCTAACACCAATATTCGGGCAACGGTAACCGGAACCATTTTAGAGATCCCGGTTGAAGAAGGAGACCAGGTGATCCAAAGTAACAATTTTAATGACGGAACTACGATCGCTTCTATTGCCGATTTGGGAAAAATGATCTTCGAAGGAAAAGTAGACGAAGGGGAAGTAGGGAAGCTCCAACTTGGCATGCCTTTAGAGATCAGCCTTGGTGCGCTGGAAGATCAGAAATTCGTTGCAGAGCTCAGGTTCATAGCACCAAAAGGTGTTGAAGAAGCAGGCGCCGTACAGTTTAAGATCGAAGGCGATGTGCAGGTCAATGACTCTATTATGATCCGTGCCGGATACAGTGCGAATGCTTCTTTGGTATTGGAACGAAAAGATAGCATTATGGTTATTCCGGAAGCCCTGCTTCAGTTTGATAAAGAAACGGATGAGCCCTTTGTTGAAGTGGCTACAGGGGAACAGGAGTTTGAACGTAAAGATGTTGAAATTGGGATATCCGATGGTATCAATGTGGAAATAGTTTCCGGATTGACCGAAGAAGATGAAGTTAAGATCTGGAAAAAGACGGAACCGATAAAGGCAGGAGAAGAAGACGAGGAAGAAGAGGATAACGCATAGTAACCAATCAAGTTGAATTTCTGCAGTCTAAATAAAAGACCGCATACTATCAAAAAACGACTCATGAAAATTAAGATCACTTTAGCCTTATGCCTTTTTGCTATTGTCATTGGTACGGCACAAGTACGTAAATGGACGCTCGAAGAATGTGTTACCTATGCAGTAGATAACAACCTCACCATTGAGCAATTTGAATTAGACCTGCAGAATGCCCAGATCGATAGATCGGATGCGCTGGGTAATTTCATCCCTAATCTAAATGGGCAGATAAGTACTTCCGGAAATACAGGGCTTATTTTAGATCCTACTACCAATAGCCTGGTTACCGGGACCATTTTCTCTGCTTCAGGAAATGTAACTTCGGGATTGACCTTATTTGACGGATTGCGTAATATCTATCAAATGAACCGGGCGCGCCTGAATGAAGTTGCCAATCAATACCGCCTGGATAATCTGATAGATGATATCCGATTGAATGTGGCGAATGCCTATTTGCTGGTACTGTCTAATAAGGAATCGCTAAAAGTATTTGAAGCCCAATTTGCAGTTACCGAACAAGATATGAAGCGTACCAAGGAATTGGTAGATTCCGGAGTGGTGCCCAGAGGAGACCTTTTAGAAATAGAAGCCACTGCGGCTAACCAGGAACAGCAAATAGTAGATGGACTGAATCAGGTTACTTTGTCGCTTATTAGCCTTGCACAATTGTTACAGATCACAGACTATGAAAATTTTGATATTGCCGATGAGGAGTTTGCTGTACCTACCTCAGATATATTAAATTATTCACCTAAAGTTATTTTTGATAAGGCCCTTACGTTTAGGAATGATATTAAGTTTTCCGCGGCGAATGTTGATTTGGCCGAAAAGGATCTTCAGATCGCGAGAGGAGCAATCTTTCCAACAATAGGTGCCTTTATTAACTACAATACCCGTTATTCAGATCAAACATTAGACCCGTTGACTGGGCAGACCATACCCTTCAGAGATCAAGTATACCTCAATGATGGTATTTCCTATGGGGCCCAAGTGAACATTCCCATTTTTAATGGTTTCAGTACAGGAAATAATATTAAGCGCTCCCAGATAAGCCTGGAGAAAGCGCGACTTCAGTTTGAGCAGGATAAATTAGATCTTGAAAACACTATCAACGTGGCTTATGTAGACGTCCAAAGTTTTGCAAAATCCTATGAAGCTGCTCAGAAAACATTGGAAGCAAGGAAGTTAGCCTATGATTATTCCAAGGAACGCTTCGATGTAGGCCTGATGAACGCTTTTGACTTTAGTCAGGCACAGGCACGTGTAGATAACGCTGAAGCAGAAGTGATCCGGACTAAGTATAATTATATTTTCCGGATTAAAGTTTTAGAATTTTACTTCGGTCTGCCCATCACTTTGAACTAGCGTATCTTTGTGGCCATTATGGCCTTGATACTTCATTTAGAAACCGCAACTACCAATTGTTCTGTCAGCCTGGCTGGATCGGGACAATTGTTGCTATTAAAAGAACACGCCAGCGCACAATACAGTCATGCTGAGGAGCTTCATTTATTCATACAGCAGGCAATGAATGAAGCAGGTAAAACATTTGACGAACTGGAAGCCGTAGCGGTAAGTAAAGGCCCGGGTTCTTATACCGGTTTGCGAATTGGGGTTTCGGCTGCTAAAGGATTGTGCTACGCCCTGGATATTCCTTTGATCTCTGTATCTACACTTGATTCCTTAGCTCGACAAAAGCAGGGCCGGGAAGGCTATATTATCCCCGTTCTTGATGCCAGGCGAATGGAAGTATATTCGGCAGTATATTCGGCAGATTATGAACAAGTGAGACAGATCAAAGCAGAGGTTATTGATGAATCTTCCTTCTCTGAATTCCTCGCAAAAGAAACCTGTCACATTATCGGACCCGGAGCTGAGAAATGTGCAGAGGTGATCAGGCATAAGAATGCAGTCTTCCATATTGAGGCATTGCCTTCAGCCAGTGAAATGATCTCCATAGCATTAGCGAAATGGGAATCAACATCTTTTGAAGATGTGGCCTATTTTGAGCCCTTTTACCTCAAAGAATTCATAACGACCGCTAAGCGTCGCTAAGTTTTTGCAAGGCCTCCAAAGGATCTTCAAGGGGTAATTGACATGTGCCGTGTTCACATATATAAAAACGTGTATTTTCATTGTGTGCACGTCCTTTAAAGAGGTCCAGCCCCTCTTCCGATTCACTGGCAGCTAAAATACTTTGAGGCAGGTAGGAGCTTTGGATCAATTCAGATTTTTGTTTGTAATCTCGTCCGACGACAACAACTTCATGAAATGGATAGAGTTCCCAAAGATAAAGTTGCATCCAATTGGCGTACGCTCCTATCGATCTTCCCAATTCAGGTATATGGTTGCGCATTTTAGCATAGATCTCTTCATAAATGGATAAGGGAAAATATCTGTTTAACTTAAAAGCCACCTGGGCAAGAACAGAATTTGATGAAGGGATCACATTGTCTTCGCGTTCTAAGGTGCGTCTTATAAGCTTGGCATCATCCGACGAAGTATAATAGAACAAGCCACTCTCAGAATCATAGAACTGCGTTATAAGCTGCTCAAAGATCCCTTTTGATCGTTCTAACCAACGCAGGTCGAAATTCGCTTCATACAAGGCCAAATAGGCTTCTGCCAATAAGGCATAGTCGTCTGCAAAACCGTGGATAGCCCCTTCAATATTAACAGGGGTGCGATACACCCGACCTCCTTTTGATCGGTGATTTGCCTCCAAGTATGCAGCCGTGTCCAAAGCCATGTCAAGCCACTTCGGTTGCCCTAAGTACCGGTAAGCTTGGGCAAGCCCTTTTATGACAAGTGCATTCCAGGAAGTGAGGATCTTGGAATCCAGTCGGGGAGCACTTCGCTCTCTTCGGATCGAAAGGAGCGCAACCTTCCAGTTTTGCACCATTTCCCGGAGCTCCTCTTCATTCAATTTCCATTTCTTTGCGAACTCAGCATCACTGGAATTTCGGATAAGGACATACTTGCCTTCTTCCCAAAATCCATAATCATTCACATTGTAGTATTCAGCAAAGAACGAAAATTTGTCACCCAGGATCTCTTCTAATTCTTCTTTAGACCAGGCATAATAGGCCCCTTCTACAAGTGCACCTTGTGTATCGAGGCTATCTGCATCTAAAGAAGCATAGTATCCGCCATCGGGATGTTTTAGGTCTTTTTGAAGAAATGAAATGGTATTTTCAACTACCTGTTTGTAATACGAATTTTTTGTTAGGGCATATCCTTTACTATACACACTAAGTAACTGTGCATTATCATAGAGCATTTTCTCAAAATGAGGCACATGCCACCTCATATCTACACTATATCGGGCAAAGCCGCCTGCAAGCTGGTCCTGCAGTCCACCATAGGCCATTCGCGTCAACGTTGTATTGAGGTAGTCCAGTGCTTCTTCCTTTCCGCTAACCCAATAGTAGTTCATCAGGAATTCCAGATTGACTGGCATCATGAATTTTGGCGCCCTATTGTAGCCACCGAATTCCGGATCCATACGTTGTATCCAGTTTTCGATCGCCTCCTCAATAGAATTTTTTTGTGGCAAATTTGATTTTTGCGCGGCAGGCTGATTAATTGACAAGAGACCCTGCGTTAGGTCTTCTGCATATTGGATCACCTTGGCCGGGTCATCTTTATAAAGCTGGGCTAATTGTGAGATCGTATGAAGCCATCTGTCTTTGGGGACATATGTTGCACCCCAGAAGGGCCGGCCATCGGGCAAAGCGATCACATTTAATGGCCATCCGCCAGATCCGGTCATTAGCTGTAAGGCATCCATATAGATCTGGTCAACATCCGGCCTTTCTTCCCGGTCTACCTTAATATTGATAAAATGAGCATTCATTACTTCTGCTACTTGCTCATCCTCAAAACATTCTTTTTCCATGACATGACACCAATGGCAAGCTGCATAGCCAATACTGATCAATATTAGTTTTTCCTCTGTTTTGGCCCTGGACAACTGACCCTCCTTCCAGCCAACCCAATTCACGGGATTATGTGCGTGTTGGAGTAAATATGGACTCGATTCATGTATCAATTCATTCGTATGCATGTGAAGGACTATATCTTAAATGTAGGAATTAAATTATCCGCCATAAGCTGGAAATAAAAAAAGCGCCAAGATGGCGCTTTAAAAGATCGGGTTATTTTTAGTTAGTTTACTTCAAAAGTGATCTTAACGTTTACTCGATAATCATCAACTTCCCCATCTTTAACCGTCGCGCTTTGCTCATTTACATATACTGAACGGATATTCTTGACGGATTTTGAGGCATGTTTTACTGCCTTTGACGTTGCATCTTCCCAGCTCTTTTCAGAGTTGGCAAGAACTTCTATAACTTTTAATACTGCCATAATGGTCTATGTTTTACGAATTATCCTTAAAGAAACGAAGAAAAGGAGTAATTACCAAGATAATGCAGGCCTTTAACCGTTCATCGCAAAAACTTCTTCTACTTTGTCGCCAAGCATATTTTTGAGCATCTGTTCTATCCCATTTTTTAAGGTATATGTAGAGGATGGGCATCCGCTGCAGGCTCCTTGTAATATCACACTAACAACCTTAGAGTCAGGATTATAAGATTGAAATAGTATATTTCCTCCATCCATAGCTACAGCCGGTTTTACGTATTGCTCAAGAATGGTGATGATCTCTTGTGAAGTATCGTCAAGTTCACTGGTATTTTCGGGTGCAGTGACCGCTTGCACCGGTGTAGCTGTATCGCTGACAACTATCCCGCCATTGGTAATATAATCTCTGATAAATTCCCTCAAATCCATTGTTATTTCATCCCACTCGGCACTTTCATTTTTTGATACGGAGACGTAATTCTCATCCAAAAATACCTGGGAAACAAAGGATTTCTCAAAAAGTACTTCGGCTAATCCTGTTTGGGCGGCTTCTTCCATTGATTTAAACTCATACATCTGGTCTACAAGCCTTTTATTCGCCACAAACTTCATCACGGCCGGATTAGGTGTAACTTCCGCGTATAAAGTGATGGCTTTCATAGAGTTAGATTCAGTTTCACTAAGAATAGCACCCCCGGCGTTTAAATATTCGACTACTTGTTGTGCAACTTCATCCTTAACATCATCCCATTCTACAATGGAAAAGCGTTCCAGGATCAAGGCTTCGGGCAGTATTTGAACCGATTTAATAAAAGGGAGGTAGAATAGTTGCTGTGCCAGGGGAGAAGCCTTGGCCTCATCTATATTCGTATAAGTGTGATTCTCCTTCGACAGCGGCTGATTTACATGAAATTTCAGAAGACTTGGTTCCGACATTGCCTCCAGGCGGATAACGTACTCGCTCATAGCTTATATTTTGGTCAAAAATACGATCTATTTACCACTTGTCATAGACATAATAATGTCTGCATTCACCCGTTATAGTTTATATTTGACCAAAGCCATGCAGATCTGCATCCCTTCAATGAAAAACCTTTCCCTGGCCTTTGTTTTTTGTTTTTTATCCTGGCAAACTGCACATTCTCAGGAAGGTATACCCGTATATTTTGATTATCTCTCAGACAATTACTACCTGGTGCACCCGTCTATGGCGGGTATCGGTGAAGGTGGTAAGATCCGACTTACAGCCAGAAAGCAGTGGTTTGATGTGGATGAGGCTCCTAATCTTCAGACGATTAATTTCCATTACAGGGTTGCTGATAAACCCAGTGGTCTTGGAGCGATCATTTTTAATGATGCCAATGGGTATCACTCACAAACAGGTCTAAAAGTTACCTATGCACATCATTTGAGATTTGGGTCGGATGCCAGATTTTTAAATCAATTGTCATTCGGTTTAAGTACCGGGTTTATACAAAGCAGCCTGGATGAAACCGAATTCCGTTCGGTGATCCCAGATCCTATAGTGACCGGCGTTAAAACGAGCGTAGGCTATTTCAACGTAGACTTTGGAATGTCCTATAACTACCTGGAATTCTATGCACACGCTACCGTATTAAATGGATTGGGGAGTGGACGAGACCTGTATACGGCAATTGAATTTGACAATTTGAGGCGCTATGTCATGCAAACGGGCTATTATTTTGGGCGGGGTGATTGGCGGATCGAACCTTCGGTCTTGTTTCAATTCACTGAATTCACCAGGGAAAAAACGATCGACTTTAATGCCAAAGTGTACAGGAGGATGGACTTCGGTACAATTTGGGGCGGACTCTCATTCCGACGAGGATTTGATGGCGCCCAGTTTTTGGCAAACGGTCAATTCGGGGAACAACGCCTGCAGCTTTTTACGCCTATAGCCGGTGTTAATTTGAAGAATTGGATGTTTTCCTATAATTATTCGTACCAGTCTGGCGATATTCGCCTGGATAGTGGTGGATTTCACCAGATCACTATTGGATATGAATTTGGACAAACAGATAGTGATTCCCGTTTAGATTGTTTCTGTCCGGCTGCCAATTACTAAAAAAAGGCCCATCCCTGTATCAGAATAGGCCTTTCTTCAAGTAATCCTTTTTTACTTATCCCATGTATAGTTTTTCTTTGAAGCCTGTCTCTTTATGGCATTTAACATGGCGTTTTCCAATTCACCTTTTTGTTGGTCCTGCTGCTCAGCAATATATACCTTGCGTTTAGAATTAAGCTCTTGAATTTTTTTCTGAATTTCAGAACGGTCCTTCTTCTTTTCCTTGATATACGCTTCAAGTTGCGCTTCACTTTTTTGCCTGAGTGCCGGGGGTAATCCTTCTTTGTCAATTTTTCCCAGATCAAAATCGCGTTCTGCTGAAGCGTCTACAAGATCCCAGCTGGAATTATTGTACAATCTGGAACTTTTGCTCACTGCTCGTTTTACCGCCACCGCTTCTTCCATTTCCATTGCATTATCGTCCTGGGCTACCTGAGCAGCACTCTTATATGCCCCTCTCGCTCCATACGCGATATAGGTCTTGTTCAATTTGGCATTCAGCTTGATAATGATATCATCATATGGAGTCGTGATTTGAACTACATGTTTATTGTGATCAATGGCCATATATTCCCCGCCTGTCATCAAGGCACCTTTCTGCCATTGTGTTTGAATACCCTGGTGGTAATCCCCACAGAAAATAGTATTTACAACAACATCCTTTTCCTTGGCCTGACTGGCCGCATCGCGGTAGTCCAGTTTACCCTGAGTGAAAGGTTCATTCCCGGCAATAAAGATCATCTTCAGATCATCGGGATTTGATCCCCAATCCAATTGACGTAAGGAAGTATGGATCACCTGACCACAGTATTCCTCGCCTCCATTGGTGCTTAAAGAAAAGAGTCGCTCTGAAATTTTATCAAGATCACTACTGAATCCGATTACCTGTTGGATATATCCTTCACGGGAAGAAAGATTGTCGTTCCCATATTGGTAGAGAGCGATCTCGAGCCTGGGTCGTTCATGATTACCACACCTGGCATAGGTAAATTCATTTACAATATCCCATAATTGTGCTTTGGCCTGATTGATGAGTCCGTCCATACTGTTACTCGTATCTAAGAGCAATGCGATCCGTACACGTTGTTTAGACATTTTTAAATGCGTAAGCTCACTACTTTTTAAAGGTTGTACCTCATAATCGGGAGCCCATGACCCCATCACAAAAAGTAACATACTAAGTGAGAGAAATTGGCTTGTTCTTTTGAGTTTCATAACTGATTTTTTAATGATTAACAGGATAAAGCTAAGGCGATAAAACATCGCAAAAAACCGCCAATGAGGGAAGTGGCCGTTTCATTGAGGGAATGGACCCAACCGGCTCGTAAAGGCCTGTTTTTGGGCATTTTCAGGCTCCTTTTTGAATGTATACCGTTTTTTAGTACGGCATAAATGCCCTAAGTTTATACTGATTTTGTACCGATGAAAAAGAATTGGATCATAGTATGTATTGGAGTTTTATTCGTGTCTACCGCATGGGGTCAGGAGGAACGCACGGCTGCCAAAAAAAGACCGGTGGTTGCAGCAGACCAGGCTTTGGAAACTGATGCACGACAGTGGTCTCATTCCGAACTCCTGGATTCGGCGCGGGTGTTTCAGGAAACAAATATTGAAAAGAGCATAGACTATGTAGCCCGCTCACTAACCCAATTGGGAAGAGCTGCTTCCCAGGATGAACAAGCTTCCTCTTTTGCGTTGCTCGGCGATGTATATAAATATCACGGTCAGTATGATCTGGCCATCGCTAATTACACTAATGCCTTACGTTCTTCAGAGGACCTCAATGTGTTATTGTCCTTAGGTCGGACCTATTTGATCACAGGAGATTATGAACAAGCCCGGACCAATTTTCTTCGGGGATTGGAAATGGGCTCACGTGTTCCCTACCGCCAAATTCAGCTTTACGAAGGGCTGGGAGACGCATATAAGGCAGAGGGGAATAAATCGGCTGCCTTAGAAGCCTATGAAAAAGGGTTGGCACTGGCAGTACAGAATAATATCACTCCAAAGCAGGCCGACTTAAATTCCAGGAAGGCAGATCTGTATGCAGACTATAATGAGCCTGCAAAGGCGGAAGAACTTTATGACAGTTCTTTACAATTGGCTTCGGAGGAATCTCCTCAGCGTAGTGTTCGCGAGAAGGAGAAGGTAGCTGATTTCTATAATAAGAACCAGAATTTTGATGAGGAGATCAAGCTTAGAAAAGAAAGCCTTGATGACATTAAGCAGTTGCCACCATCTGCACAAAATGAAGCTGGCGTTCCCATGGATGCACAGGTGAGTTCTCAGGCAATTAATTATAAGATCGCCAATGCGTATATCGCCCAGGAAAAAGATGCAGAGGCAATTCCATTTTTGGAAGAAAGCATTGAAACGGCCGAGAGCGAAGATGATCTGGAGATTCAAAAAGATGCCACGCGTAAACTTTCTGAGGTATACGGCAGGCAGGGGGAATTCACTAAAGCACTTGAAACCTACCAGACCTATGTAGCCGTTGTAGACACCTTGTATAAAAGAAAGGAAGAAGAGATCGCCAGTGCCCAACGATTAACCAGTCAGATCCTTGCCCAGCAAGGGCGAATTACCGGATTAGAGCAGGAAAGGGAGCTTTCTATGAGCAAATATGATCTGGCAGTGACACAGCAACAACTGGTGGAAGAAACAAATAAGCGACAACAATGGCTTATTTACTCCCTCTTATTTGGGTTGATCTTAATGGCCTTGGCAGCTTTCTTTTTTTACCGGGCAAATCGCCAGCAACAATTTGCCAATAATTTGCTGGCCCTGAGATCGCTTCGGACACAAATGAACCCGCATTTTATTTTTAATGCACTGAATTCCGTAAATAATTATATCGCCAAGAACGATGAACGAAGTGCGAATAAGTATTTAAGTGATTTCTCTGCCCTAATGCGCTCCGTCCTGGAGAACTCAGAAGAGGATTTTATTCCCTTACAAAAAGAAATAGAACTACTAAAGCTATACCTGGAATTAGAACACAGTCGCTTCCCCGATAAATTTGATTATAAAGTTGATATTGATCCAAAGATCGATATAGAATCTTTTCAGATCCCGCCCATGCTTTTGCAACCTTACATTGAGAATGCCATTTGGCACGGATTGCGATACAAGGAAGAGAAGGGATACTTAAAGGTGCAAATGATCAACCTGGATTCTGCCAATATTGAGATCCGGATCGAAGACAATGGTATTGGCAGAAAACGTTCCGTCGCTTTAAAGACAGAACACCAGAATAAGAAAATATCTAAAGGTATGAGCACGACTAAAAAAAGGGTAGCCATACTCAATAAGATGTATGATGATAAAGTAGATATCAGTATTGATGATCTGAAAAAGGACGAAACAGGTACGGTTGTTGTACTTCGGATAAAAAAAGATCGATGAAATTAAGAGCAATACTCATAGAAGACGAGGCTAACAGCCGGGAAATATTGCGGAATTACCTGTCAAAATATTGTCCTGATGTGGGCTTGTTAGGTGAGGCATCCTCTATTCAGGAAGGGTTGACTTTGATTGATGTGCATGATCCTGACCTGGTATTCCTGGATGTAGAAATGCCATTTGGTAATGCCTTTGACTTGTTGGATCAATTACCAGAGCGGTCATTTGAAACAGTTTTTGTGACTGCATATGATCATTATGCAAAGGATGCACTAAACAATCAGGCGGCCTATTACCTGACCAAGCCAATTTCTATTGAAGAATTGATCAAGGCTGTGGCACTTGTGAAGGAAATACGTGAAAAGGAAAGTGTACTACATGACACGGTTTTACCCGCCACAATAACACAAGTACAAGGAAAACTTACCTTACCCCAATTGGATGGATTTATCGTTTTAAATACGAATGAAATCCTTTATTGTAAAGCAGATGACAATTATACTGAGATCTTTCTTGCTGAAAAGAAACATCTTGCAAGTAAGACACTGCGATATTTTGAAGAAGCTCTTGAGGCCTATCCCTTCGCCAGGATACATAAATCTTTTCTGGTCAATGTCAATGAGATAGTAAAATACCACAGGGGAAAAGGAGGGAGTGTCGTACTGTCTAATGGGAAGGAGATCCAGGTTGCTGCTTCGAGAAAAAAGGAATTGCTATCTTACTTTCAATAATCCAGACTTACAAGTTTAAAGACATATGATAATAGCGGTAAGAGGGATCACTCCGGTGATCGGGACGGATTGCTTTATAGCCGAGAACGCCACAATAGCCGGCGAGGTTGTTATGGGTGATCAATGTAGTATATGGTTTAACGCCGTTATCCGAGGCGATGTACATTATATTAAAATGGGAAATAAAGTAAATGTGCAGGATGGCGCTGTGATCCATTGTACGTACCAAACCTCACCTACAGAGATCGGGAATAATGTATCTATCGGCCATAATGCCATTGTACACGGTTGTACATTACATGATGATGTTCTTGTAGGTATGGGGAGTATTATCATGGACGATTGTGTGGTAGAAAGCAATTGTATTATTGCGGCAGGTGCTGTGCTTACTAAGGGAACACATGTTCCGGCAGGCAGTGTGTACGCAGGTATGCCTGCTCGCAAAATAAAAGATATAGACCCCACGCTCAGTGATGGGGAGATCAAACGAATTGCCAATAATTATATCCTCTATTCCAGTTGGTTTAAATAGGAGAACATATCAATTCGGGCATCTGCAGATAGGATGGAATACTGGGTAGATTTCCATATTTTTGCCGCTTAAATCACAATAAATGAAAGCATATATATTTCCCGGGCAGGGAGCTCAATTTTCGGGGATGGGCCTTGATCTTTATGAGGGCTACGAATTAGCTCAGCAGCGATTTGAAGAAGCCAATGAAATTTTGGGCTTTTCAATAACCGATGTTATGTTCGAAGGAAACCCTGAAGATCTCAAGCAGACTAAAGTTACCCAGCCGGCGATTTTTTTGCACTCTGTAATAATGTCTGAGGTAATGGGCGATTCGTTCAAACCTGCAATGGTAGCCGGCCACTCCCTGGGAGAATTTTCTGCCTTGGTAGCGAACAAGACGCTTGGCTTTGAAGATGGATTGAAATTAGTCTCTAAAAGGGCCATGGCAATGCAGCGGGCATGTGAAGCTCAGGAAAGCACCATGGCAGCTGTACTAGGTCTGGAGGATGAGGTTGTGGAAAAGATATGCGAAGATACGGCGGGCATTGTCGTCCCTGCAAATTATAATTGTCCGGGACAACTCGTTATATCGGGAGAACTGGAAGCTGTGAACGCAGCCTGTGAAAAAATGAAGGAAGCAGGCGCAAGAAGAGCCCTTTTGCTGCCTGTTGGGGGAGCTTTTCACTCTCCCTTGATGGAGCCTGCAGCTGCGGAACTTGCCGAAGCTATTGAAGGTGTTACCTTTGCTTCACCTATATGCCCTGTCTATCAAAATGTACCCACTACGGCGATACTTGATCCCGAAGCCATCAAAGCTAACATGATCGCTCAATTGACTGCACCTGTAAAATGGACACAAAGTGTCGAAAATATGGTCATGGATGGGGCTCGTACATTCATAGAAGTAGGTCCAGGAAAGGTTCTGCAAGGTTTGGTGAGAAAAATAGATAGTTCTGCCGAATTTGATGTTGCATTAATCTAATAATCAGTCTTTTATGGGTAGAATGCGCATTTTATCTGAATTATTGAGTTTTACACCATTTTATTAGCTTATGGAACTGTTTTTTCTTATCATTGATGTCCTGATACCATCGGCTACCAACCTAGAATACACATGAAAAAATTCAACACAAAATGAATTTCATGTAGCCTATGAGCTTAAAGCACCAAACATACCTAGCTGGAAAATACTCCCGAGTCGTTAGAAAAGCATTGTTCATATTGATCCTGCTTACTTTGTCGGTCGAAACTACCGCACAAGTAACCGTGCAGTTTACTTCGGCTACATATTCTGATCCTGAAAATGTGGGCGGTAATGTCCCCTCCTTATCCGTAATAGGTACTGTGCCTCTTGGATTCACCGCTACCTTTGAAGTTACTGATCTTCTCTCAGGAACTGGAACAAGTGGTACGGATTATATATACTCCGTTCCTGTACAAACGATTAGTCTACCTACCGGAACTTATTTCCCTGGATTCCAGATTCCATTGACCGCACAGACTGATTTTGCCATAAATGGAGATCTTACAGTTGAATCGGACGAAACGATTGATTTCGACCTTTCTACAACAAGTCCGCTTGTTTCTTTTGGACCTAATACTGCTGCCACGTATTTCATTCTGAATGATGATTCGGCTACTCTTACCATAACCAATCAGACTGTTGCCGAGGATGTGGCTGCAGGGCAGATGGTCTTTACAGTCACTCTGGATAATGCCGTCGACGGCGGCACCGACGTGGATTATACATTTATCGACGGTAGTGCAACTAATGGCGATGATTATACAGGTACGCCGGACACATTGAGTTTTAACGGGACAATAGGTGAGACGGAAACCATTGTAGTACCGATCAATAATGATGCTATTGTTGAAGTCGATGAAACCTTTACTGTTGCATTAGGAATACCGACAAATAGTGCGGTTAGTGTAATTGGATCACCGGCAACGGGAACGATCACGAATGATGACAGTGCAACACTGACCATTGCCAATCAGACGGTGGCGGAAGATCTTGCAGCCGGGCAGATGGTCTTTACGGTTACGCTGAACAACGAAGTTGAAGGAGGTACCGATGTCAATTATACATTTATCGACGGCAGTGCAACTAACGGCGATGATTATTCAGGCACGCCGGACACATTGAGTTTTAATGGGACAATAGGTGAGACGGAAACCATTCTAGTACCGATCAATAATGATGCTATTGTTGAAGTCGATGAAACCTTTACAGTCGCATTAGGAGCACCGACAGTTAGTGGAGTCAGTGTCATCGGGTCGCCGGCAACGGGAACGATCACCAATGATGACAGTGCTACATTGACCATTACTGATCAGACGGTTGCCGAGGATGTTGCAGGTGGGCAGATGGTCTTTACGGTCACGCTGGACAACGCAGTAGAAGGAGGCACCGATGTGAATTATACATTTACCGACGGCAGTGCAACAAACGGCGATGATTATACGGGTACACCGGACACCTTAAGTTTTGATGGGACGATAGGTGAGACGGAAACCATAATAGTACCGATCACTAATGACGCTTTGGTTGAAGGAGATGAGACCTTTACGGTAGCACTAGGAGCGCCGACAAATGGTGGGGTTAGTGTAATTGGATCGCCTGCGACGGGCACAATCACGAATGATGACAGCGCTACATTGACCATTACAGATGAGACAGAACTTGAAGATATTGCCGGTAACACAATGACCTTTACGGTGACTTTAGACAATGATACACCCGGCGGCACCCAGGTCTCATTTTCATTCACAGATGGTACAGCGACCTTTGGGGATGATTATACTGGTTCGGCCAGCACACCCCTTGTTTTTGCAGGTAATGCAGGGGAAACAGCGACGATCCCGATCACACTTGTTGATGATGCTCTTATCGAGATCGATGAGACCTTTTTCGTGCAATTGGGCACGCCGACGAATGGCGTTTTATTGGCTGGTGGTGGCACAGGAACAGGAACTATTCTCAATGATGATGATTGTGGTGGCGGAACAACGGCCCCTGAATTAAATACAGATATTCCAGCGACTTTTTGTGATGTAATAACGGAAAGTCTTAATAATTTTGTCATAAATGCACCACCCGCGGGGACGTCCCTGATTTGGAGCATCAATCCAGATCCTCTGGAGACCAGCGGGCATTTAACACCAGCACAGGTTAATGATCCCAACCCGGGTACATATTATGGTTTTTTCTACGATTCTTTGAACAATTGTGCAAGCCCTACCCTGGAAATTACATTATCGGTAAATAATACACCTCAGATAACAAGTACTACCTCGGACACACGATGCGGAGAAGGGGAGGTAACCCTGACAGTAGATGGGTTTATACCAGATTCGGCTACATCTCCTAATTATGCCTGGTATGCCTCCCAGACCAGCTCAGATGTTATATCGAACCTGGCCGTATTTACACCAACAATTTTAGCCACTACGACCTTTTGGGTAGAAGCAACGGCCAATGGATGTACTTCGGAACGAGAAGGTGTTACAGCAACGGTAATACCCCCGGTCTCGGCAGGAACACCAATTGACGGTTCTGCTTGTAGTGTCGAGGCCAATGGACCTACTACGATTGATCTTGATGATCAGTTAACTGGGGCTGATGCTGGCGAGTGGACCCTCACAACCGATCCTTCTGGAAGCCTGACAATAAATCCCAACAATAATGTTGTGAATTTTGAAGGAAGACCAGATGGAGTCTATGTATTTACGTTTACAACTACCGGAGCTGTTGCACCCTGCGTTAACGAATCTGCGGAAGTTTCGATTCTAGTTAATGATTGCGATGTTGATACCGATGGGGACGGCCTTTTTGATGGAGAAGAAGCAACCCTGGGCACAAATCCACTGGAACAGGATACTGATGAAGACGGAATTGATGATTTTACAGAAGTTGGCCCGGATATTAACAATCCGCTGGATGAAGATAATGATGGTATTATAAATGCACTAGATTCTAATGTCCTGGATTCTGATAATGATGGTGTCAACGACCAACAAGATCCCGGAAATTTGAATCCATGTATTCCTGATAATTTGAATGCTCTATGTGATTCAGATGGCGACGGCATAACAGATGGAGATGAAATAGCCAATGGAACAGATCCATTTGATCCCTGTGATCCTAATTTAACACCCGATTGTAATCCAAATCCTATTGATCTGCAAATCGTAAAGGTCTCTGATGTACAAGAAGCTGCGATCGGACAACTTTTGGTTTTCACCATCACAGCCACAAATCTATCGGATAGCAGGATCCTGGAAACTTTGATCTTGGATAATTTACCCGATGGATTCTTATATGATTCTCATGTGGCAGATCTGGGTACGTATGATCCGGATACTGGAGAATGGGTAATAGACGAAATGCAGGAGTTTGAAGAGGCAACTTTAGATATTTTAGTCGAAGTTCTGGAAGGAACAGACTATACGAATACAGCAAGTTTGAGCAAGTCTTTTCCGGCAGATGGGAATGCGTCCAACAACTCATCAAGTGTGACTATCTCTTTAGATATACCGGAAGGGGTGGATCTTACTATCGAAAAGACAGCGGTTAGTTCCAGGCCCTTAGTAGGTGATGAAGTGACATTTACGATCAAGGTAACAAATGAATCCCTGGAAGACACAGTGATTGATATCCGGGTTGAGGATATTGTTACGCTAGGATCGGATGATGGTTTCGTCTATCTAAGCCACCAGGCTTTAAAAGGAGATTATTCACAAGAAACCGGACTATGGGATATTCCCGCCCTGGCGAAGGATGAAGAAGCTATTTTGGAGATCGTCGTACAAGTCCCGAATCCGGGAACCTATTCCAATACGGCACGTATCTTATCCTCGTCTCCAACTGACGGAGATCCATCGAACAATATATCTATTGCCGAAGTTCAGGTTAATGAGAGAACAACGGAGGATTGCGGTTTCTTTTTTAATCAATTCTCGCCGAATGGAGACGGTACGAATGACCGCTTGAGGATCAACTGCCTGGAGCTTTATCCAAATAACTCTATAGAGATATTTAATCGCTATGGAAGTCTTGTATTTGAGGCACAAAATATGACAGCTGAAAACACCTGGGATGGTACGCGTAATAATAAGGAAGTTCCGGACGGCACATATTTCTATATTCTGGACCTGGGTGATGGATCTGAAATACAAAAAGGCTGGATACAGATAATCAGATGAGAATACGACCAGTTGACATATGGGATCGCCGGCGAATATACCTGGTTTTTGTAAGTGCCTGTCTGGCACTTGTTGTCAGTAATGACCTGTACGGACAACGAGAGCCACAGTATACACAGTATATGTACAACATTGGCAGTTTTAACCCGGCTTATATTGGCTCTGTGTCCAGAACAGATATTTCCTTATTATACAGAAGTCAATGGATAGATATCCCCGGAGCACCCAGAACACTTAGGTTAGGCTTGAATGCCCCCCTGAAGAACAAAAAGCACGGAATTGGGTTAAATATAGTAAGCGACGAACTAGGCCCCTCCAGCCAGACATATGTAGATCTTGGCTATTCTTACCAGGTTAATTTATCAGATGAAACCAAATTAGCCTTTGGACTGGATGTTGGTGGATCATTCCTCAATTTGGATTTTAGCAAAGGGACTTTTGAAAATCCGGGCGAACCTATCCTGGAAACAGAGATCGTTAAGAATTTCTATGCTACAATAGGCGCAGGATTATTCATGTATGGAGACAATTGGTATCTGGGTACTTCGGTTCCAAATTTCTTGACAGATGATCTTTACAATGCTGAGGTGGCAACCATTGTTGAAGATAAATTACAGTTCAATTTCATTGGTGGCGTGGTCTTTGATCTTAACGAGAATTTAAAGTTTAAACCTGCAATTTTGGTTAATTTTATTTCAGGAGCACCGGCAACTGTTAATGGTTCTGCCAATTTCATGTTTAGTGATGTGTTTACTGCCGGGGTTTCGTATCGAGCTAATAATGCAATAAGTGGCCTGGCTGGATTTAAAATTTCAAATACAGTGTACATAGGGTACGCTTATGATTATGCGACCACTACACTGGCCGACTACAGTAGCGGTTCACATGAAGTGATCCTGAAGTTTTATTTAGGTAGTGCGGAACCGGATTCAGGATCGTCCAAATCCAAGTCAAAAAAAGGAAAAGCAAAACGAATCGATACGCCTAGATTTTTTTAATAGGAGGCAATGAGAATATATAGGATAATTTTAGGGCTAGTTTTATTCAGTAGCACATGCGTATGGGCTCAACAACCTGTGTCCAAAGCTGACAAATTATTCTATGAATATTCATTTGAAGAGGCTATTGCTGAATATACCAAGGAAACGGCAAAAGGCCCTCTTAGTTTAATACAAATAAGAAATTTGGCCGAGTCCTATGAAAAGACGGGTAACCGGGATGAAGCGCTATTATTATACAAGGACTTATTTCAACGCGACTCATCCTTCCCGCCATTCTATGTAAACAAAATGTTGAATTTGGATGTCCTAGCATCCAATTCTGAACAGCAGGCGAAGGATTTTCTAACTGCCCATCCGGATATTTTCGCAGAAGAAGTCAGGGAGAATGCTCTCTTCAACTATGATATTCGATTAGATGAGGAAGATCCGGACACTCAATTCAGAATATTTGAAATTCCTGCAAACTCCGCGCAGCTAGATTTTGCGCCAACATTTTTTGGGGATAATGTGCTCTTCACGAGTAGTCGGAGCCAGGATTCTAAAGACACCTATTTTCCGACAGGAGAGTCGTACCTGGATATTTTTTTGGCTAAAGTACAGGCTGATGGGTCCATCACCAATGCGGCACCTTATCATGTTATCGAAGAATCAAGATTCCATCAGGCAACTCCATATTACTCCTCTAGCCTCAATAAGCTGTTCTATATACGTTCGAATGAAAAAAATGGGCGTTTGTCTTTTGATGATAATGGAAAGAATGCATTGGCATTGGGGGTTTCAGATTTTCAGAATAAGTTTACTTTCCTGATGCGCGACCTGAGTACATCCTTCTATTACCCATTTTTTGATGAGTCTACCCAAAAATTGTTCTTTGCAGCAGAATTTGATGATAGCTATGGCGGAACAGATATTTATTTTGTGTATACCAATAACGGACAAATTATGTCTGCTCCTGTCAACTTAGGACCTAAGGTCAATTCCCCGGCCAATGAAATATCACCTTTTATCTTTGAAAACAGTTTGTATTTCGCATCTGATGTGTTTTACGGATTTGGGGGGATGGATATATATAAGTCGGACATGGGTGACGACAATTTTTACAGCACACCCATAAATATGGGTCCTAGTATAAATTCTCCCAAAGATGAGTTCGCGTTTATTATTAGACCTGAAGGAGAGGGTTTGATCGGATACTTTTCTTCTAACAGGGATGGGGGGCTTGGAAAAGATGATCTCTATGGATTTCGGTTGAAAAAGAAACCTGGACCCAAGACACTGATCTTTAAAGGGCAGGTAGTGAAGGCCAATACAGAATTTGGAATTTCAGATGTTACCCTTACGGTTAAAGATGAGACCGGAAAAGTAATAAAAGAGATCACAACAAACGCTCAGGGTGATTATCAGATAGAAATTCCCTGGAAAGAAGGTATTTCTGTGAGTTGCACAAAGC
This sequence comes from Bacteroidia bacterium, assembly GCA_018679315.1. GTDB lineage: Bacteria > Bacteroidota > Bacteroidia > Flavobacteriales > Flavobacteriaceae > HDS-28. Next base: position 25,383 of record JAHHLF010000141.1, read on the forward strand.
CCAAGTATTCGCTTTTTAGCCGACGATTTGGCGAAGAGGGACTTAAGGCCATAAAAGATAACAATGTCAATATTGAATTGGTCTACCTGGATGATATTGTCATGGATCGTGAAGATCGTAAGGTATTACGCTTAAAAAAATTCTGGTTTGATAAAGGGCAGAGTCGAATCACTCCGGACATTGAAATGGAATTAAATAAGGTTGTTGCAGCCGTATCTCAATTTCCGAACCTGCAACTGCGTATTGAAGCACATACAGATAGCAGGGGTAGTAATGCTGCTAATTCCAGACTTTCCCAGCAGCGCGCCGATGCAATTAAAAGTTATTTACGGGCCAAAGGAGTGCCGGAAAGTACTATCCTCAATAGTACCGGTTATGGGGAAGAACGCATTCTCAATAATTGCACGAACGGAGTTTATTGCCTGGACATTCTGCATAGAAAGAATGAACGTCACCTGATCGTTATAGAGAACTACGATGTCTTGTTCTAGTTGAAAAACAACCAGCAGTAATAAATAGCAAAACCCCCGAGAAAGAGCATGCCAATATAGGTTAGCCATTGTAAGCCTTTGCCAGGTCTGTATTGGCTCGGAAGATCGTGGCTCATCACATTTTTGAGATTCATATAGCCAACTACAGGAGCCAGTACAAAAGAAACAAAGGTCGCCAGAGCTACCAATTGACCCATATTTGCGCTAAAAACAGTAACGACGATATAATTGACGAAAGCCAAAAATAGGATCCCGATTACATAATACTTTTTCCCACTAAAATCCTGTTCTTCAGGGGTAATGTGTTTTAGGATGTCTAAACTGACACGTGCTATGGCATCATGTGCAGTCATACAGGTACTGAACATAGTAGCAAAGGCAGAAACGGCAATAAAGATATAGGCCCAACTCCCTATGTGAGTAGTGAATAATTGAACTACCTGATCTGCAAATAGGGTAGAATTAGAACTGAGCTCGGTGTTTGTGCCATAAAGCGTAAACCATCCTATGACCAGAAAGAACACGGCTAAAAGCGCAGTCATAATGTATCCTGAATTGAATTCTTGCAGGGCTTCTTTCAGACTGGGTCTGGCCCCAAGTAGTTTGTATTTCTCCAGGCTCCACAAACTTATCCAGCTCGAGGCTTCCACCGCTGTTGGCATCCAGCCAATAAGACTAATTAGAAATAAGATCCCAACCTCGTTAAAAATAGCCGGTGGTTCAAAATTTACCACGGCATCTACCGGACCTTTTTGTATCACTAATAGGGTAGTTACCAAAAGAGCTACAAATAAAATGGTGATCACAAATTTCAGGGAAGTCTCCAAAAACTTATACCTGCCAAGGATTAAAATGGTACTTATAAAGACAAATAATCCTAAAGCTGTATACCCCACAGATAAATTTGGAATGTCAAATAAGTTGATGAATAATCCTGCCGTAACTACATATAAAGCTGCAAGGATGGTAAATGTAGTGATAATGGTGATCAGGGTATAGATCCACAAATATCCCTTGCCGCGAAACTTATAGCCTTCGATCAACGACCTGTTGGTGACATTGGTATATCGAATTCCAAATTCGAAAAATGGATATTTAAAGATATTCGCCAGGATAATAGGGATGATCATGATCCAGCCATACTGTGCTCCGGCTTTGGTTGATAAAACAAGATGAGAGGTGCCAATGGCCATACTGGCAAATAGGAGTCCGGGGCCAAGATTCTTTAGTAAGGTTTTCAGGCTAGACATTATTCAATGATCACTTTATTACCCAGGAACTTGGGTTGTGTCTTCATCAAGATATCAACAAAAACTTTTACTCTGGCAAAATATTCCCGTAAATGCACTTTTAACCCCTTATTTCCCTGAACATCCTTGGCATTAAATCCTATCGCATATAAGCCGTGTTTTTGTGCCAGGTAGATAGCGCGTTCATTGTGAAATTCCTGGGAGATCACCGTGGCATTCGTCAGCCCAAAAACTTCCTTGGCCCTCACCATGGAATCCAAGGTCCGAAAACCGGCAAGATCAAGGAATATTTTCTCTTCGGGAATACCTCCTGCTATAAGATCCTTCTTCATTCTGTCCGGCTCGTTATAGTATATGGTACCATTATCCCCGCTGACCAGTACGAATTTGATCTTTCCCGCATTATAGAGATTGATCGTCGCCTTGATCCGGTTGGTGTAGAATGGATTCAAACCACCTTCCATGAGGTGGCGGGCAGTGCCAAGAACAATCCCTACGTGATTATCGGGTAGATTATTAATATCATGATAGGTTTGTCCCCGTGAAGCCTGTTCGATGATCAGATTGCAAACGATCAAGACCAGGAAAGGAAGAATAGCAAGGGTGAAAAGAATGTTGCGTATTCTTTTTCTCATTGGTTTGTTTAAAATAAAGGTAAGGAATGTTGCTTTATGAATGGGGGCGATACTACTAAAATGCCTTAACTCATAAATGTCCATGGCTTGAACTAGAAAACAGCCTATGAAATATCACAGGCTGCTTATTTACAGGCATTAATCCATTAGGGAACTATTAGTTATTTGATAAAGGTGTAACTGGCCCCAACCATGATCATGGATGTTTTCATGTCATAAGACACCTCGCTTCCGGGAATAGCCCCATATGGTGGGAAATTCCCGATAAATTGTGGGTTGAGCAGTTGCCCGGTTGTAGCATCTCCACTGCTGCCATAGTGGAATACACCATCGATAGTGAATTTATCACTAGCCTCATAACTCAATCCGAATTGAAAGGCATTTTTTATAATAGCTGTCGCTGGTACACTAAAAAATGACAATTCCTCATTGATCGGGTTGGAACTATACGTATAGCCAAGACGCAGCGGCAGTTTGGAAATACCTTTATATTGTAGTCCAGCTGAAATGACAGAAATGCTCTCCCAGCCAAATCCGACTACTGATGCGGTTGGGCTCCATCCAGCTGCTTCAAATCCTTCTGTATTTTCATAATCCACAAAGCGGTAATCTACGGCGAGATCAATATCTCCTGTTGAATACCCGAGCCCTAACGACCATATAGAGGGGTAGTCTAATTGGAAATTACTTGTAGAAGTGCTATTGTCTAAATACGTATTGTCAAATTCAAATTCTTCAAAAGATTGTGTGGTTTTATAGGCCGCACCGGCTTTAAAGCCGCTTCCGGAATCAAAATATACCCCAATTTGTCCGCCAAAACCTAGGGCGGTTGTTTCATCTGTTGATGGATATCCGGCCGCTGTTGGATTAGCAGTTGGGTTAGGCATTAATTCCAGAGACGAGTAATCAAAATTGGGCTGCAATCCAACAGAAAATTGATCGGACAGTTCATACGCCCAGGTAAAACTTACCTGAAGGAGATTATACTCGGATTGGACACGACCAAAACCGCCCATACTCTGAGGAGCTGTGATTGGGTTTGCCATGTTTTCGGGGAAGGTCACCCCAAAACCGCTGATACCAAAGGCTGATACCCCAAAGGTATGCTTGCTGCTTTCATTTCCCCAGACATAAGCTATAGAAGGAAGAGGTGATACACCTTTGTCATCTTCTGTGGTTCCGCTAAAGAAATTACCAGTTGGCATTCCCATAGAATCAAATTCAGGAACGGTTGAGCTCAATTCAGGAGAGGAGAAGAAAAACCCTATATCCGCCTTAAGGATATTGTTATCAAATGTGGAGAGCGCAGCCGGATTCCAATGTATGGCCCCGGAAATATCCAGCGGCTGACCTGTGGCAGCCCCTCCCATAGACATGTTTACAGATCCAACCCCCTGCATAATATGACCTGCCTGGCCAAACAAGGCGGTTGTACCTAGTAAAACAAATGCGTAAAAGATTGATTTATTCATGATGTTATAGTTTAGTAAGAGAAAAAAGCAGGAATAAAACCCCGGCTTATTTCTGAAAATTTTTGTTCCAATTAGTTAAAATTCTGGATAAAAGTATTCGAGGAAATCCTGCTTTTGTATGACGAAAGTCATAAAAAAGAATAAGGATTATTCGAATGATTCAAAATACTGAAAAACAGTTATTTATGTATGTAACAAAGGTTGCACAACTATGAAAAAATTAGTGTGAATACGTGAGGGTTCTTATGCAGTGGTTTCGGATTTGGAGAAGCACAGTGATAGTGTCCCCGAGGCAGGACTTATGCTGACCTTTAGTGTCAGTATGAATCCCAATATCTCATTTTGAACAAGAAAAGCTACTCCTTCTGGATAATTAAATTGTTGATTTCCATTATGCCCAAGAAAGCTCAAGGCCCACCACGATTTCGTACAGCAAAAAGGTTGTCAAAACCTTGTCCGGATGGTAAAAGTTTCTCTAATCCGGTTTATTTGGTTTAAATTTATAAGAAACAACAGAAATCGTGGGAAGTAAATATTTCGGTAATAAACACGAGAATAAAACTTCAAGTAAGAAGACCAAGGGTACTCCAACTAAAAAAGGTAGAGGAAAGAAAGTTGGAGCCGGAATCCGTAAAGTAGGTCGGGGTAAATAATGAAGTTTATTTGATTCACATCAACAACGGTTTGCATCCTACCAAACTCGATATCTATCTATTCTCAAAACTTCCTGACATCCTTCAGTATATAAAGCGTTTTAGCAGGAATTGTTTAATTCACAGAGCCCCTCGTTCAGCGTGCTGTCTTTCCGCCTCTTCCTGCTCACGAGACATATCTTCCAAAGTTCTGCCTTTGGTTTCTTTAACAAACGATTTGACAAAGAAATAGGCCACTAAGCCAAAGAGTGCATAAACTCCATAGGAAACACCCAGACCTAAATATGTCAGCATAATGGGGAAAGTCATGGTTATAGTAAAGTTGGATCCCCACTGGGCTATTCCGCAAACAGCCAACGCAGCTCCTCTGTATTGATTTGGAAACATTTCGCCCAGCATAACCCACATTACCGGACCCCATGAGGCTGCAAAAAAGGCAATGTAAGCATTAGCCGCTATTAAGGCATAGGTGCCATTATTTCCTTCCAAAATAAGATTATTTGCACTATCCAGGGTTGCCGTTCCGAATAGATAGGCAAGTACTCCTAGCATTACCGCCTGCCCAATCGAACCCACTAGCAATAAAGGTTTTCTGCCAACCTTATCTATCAGAATAATAGCCACAAAAGTGAAAAATATATTAACACTTCCACTTATGACATTGGTAAGTAACGCATCGGCCTCTGTAAATCCTGCGGCTTGCCAGAGTGTAGCACCATAATAAAAAATCACATTAATACCCGTAAACTGTTGAAGTACCGCAATTCCAATACCAACCCAAACTAAGGGATGAATTTTGCCGCTATATTTACTGATGATGTCACTGAGTTTGGGACGGCTATCCTCTCTTACCGTTGATTTTATATCCGCAACCTTTGCAGTGGCTTCTATGGCATTGCTAATAGTAGAAAGTACTTTGTGCGCTTTTTCGGATTGGTTTGAAGCCACTAGATACCTTGGTGATTCAGGGATGAAAAGAAGCACAATCACGAATATAGATGCCGGTAGTATTTCAGCCCAAAACATCCATGACCAGGTCTGATATCCCATCCAAAGCACTTCTTCAGCACCACCGGAGAGCCCAACAAGTGAATAATTACTCATAAATGCCACAAACAGACCAATTACAATCATTAGTTGTTGTAATGTAGCCAGCCGGCCTCTGATTTTCGAAGGCGCAATTTCACTGATATAAAGTGGTGCCAATATACTGGCTGCACCTACAGCTACTCCACCAACTAATCGATACATAACAAACTCCAATGAACCTTCAGAGATACCCGAACCCCAGGCACTGATGATAAAAATGAAAGCTGCGGTCAACATCATTGGCTTTCTTCCGAACCTGTCAGCCAATGTACCGGCGAAAAAGGCACCCACAACGCAACCCAGGAGTACCGAGGCAACATTAAATCCCGTTCCTGCGGCATCTGAGTCAAATGCCACCTGTAGGGCATCGACAGTACCATTTATTACTCCGCTATCAAACCCAAACAAAAATCCACCTATCGCGGCGACGAAAGCCAAGAAGATGACCTTAGGTAAATTGTAACTCTCAATGTGCGTGGATTCTTTCTGCTGATCACTCATTTTGTAAAAAGGTTAAGTAGGGATACTTGTGCCCGTGTTAGTTTTCGAATTAATTGGTCAATTTCCGCTACTTAGTAACTGCTGCTTGGTTGGCATGAGCAAGAATACTGATGGATATTGGTTCAAAGGCCACAAGCTAAACAAAAACTTGCAATCATCGAACAATATCGAAATAAAAGAAAATATTATAAACCATTTTGAAAAGTCCATTGGGTTTTCGAAAAATTGGGAATTACTCTTTAGTATGGCTTTTTAAGGATATTAAATTATATTTAAGTTCGTATTTTCGTGGATAGTCATTTTTTCAATAAAACTGTATGTCTGCATGGTGAATAATCCATGTTTATAATAATACCAGTGAATCAAGGCATATCTGTTCTAGAATAAAAATCAATTCACTCTTTTATTAATCCATTCTAAAGTTAATACATCATGAGTAAGACCAAAAAAGAAAAAAAATTAACTCGCCGGGATTTTATTGACACAACCTTAACTGCATCGGCAGCTTTTACTATTGTGCCATCTTTCGCAATTAGCGGCTTGGGACATACAGCACCCAGTGATAAATTGAACATTGCCGGTATAGGCGTTGGAGGGATGGGTCTTGCTAACCTTAAAAACTTGACATCGCAAAATATAGTTGGCTTGTGTGATGTTGACTGGAAATATGCTAAAGGTGCATTTGATCAGTTCCCAAAAGCAAAAAAGTATTGGGATTGGCGCAAAATGTTTGATGAAATGGGTGGTGAAATTGACGGAATTGTTGTTGCAACTGCCGACCATACCCATGCCATTATTTCGGCTCATGCCATGACACTGGGAAAACATGTTTATCTGCAAAAGCCGTTAACGCATTCTGTATATGAATCTAGATTGTTGTCCAAACTTGCTGCCGAGAACAAAGTTGCCACCCAGATGGGTAATCAAGGAGCTTCAGGTGCAGGTGTTGCAGAAACTTGTGAAATTTTATGGAGCGGCGCGATCGGTGATATAACAAGAGTTGAATCATTCACTGACCGCCCAATTTGGCCACAAGGGTTAAATACTCCTGAGAAAGGGGATTGGGTTCCTGAAACATTAAATTGGGATTTGTTTACTGGCCCTGCTAAAATGCGTCCTTTCAGTGAAGTTTACCACCCTTGGAATTGGAGGGGATGGTGGGATTATGGTACTGGTGCATTGGGTGACATGGCTTGTCATGTCCTGCATCCTGTTTTTGAAGGCCTTAAATTAGGCCACCCTTCTCAAGTTCAGGCAAGTTCTTCTTTGCTATTAAATGATTCTGCACCCGTTTCCCAGGCTGTTAAGATGACTTTTCCTGCTAGAGGAAGGCACGGTAAAATGAAATTGCCAGAAGTAGATGTGCACTGGTACGATGGTGGTGTAAAACCTATGTTACCAGATAATTGGCCCGCTGGAAAGAACCCTAATAAGAGTGGTGGTGGAACATACTTCTACGGCACTAAAGATATTCTTCATACAGGGTGTTATGGTATTGAACCAGAATTATTATCTGGTAAGAAAATTAATGTTCCCAAAACTGAAAGAAGAGTCGAGGAAGAAATGAAGCTTTCCTGGAGTGGAGGTGCTCATGAAATGGATTGGGTACGAGCATGTAAAGAGAACCCTGAAAGCAGAAAGCCATGTACTTCTGATTTCGCTGAGGCCGGTCCATTCAACGAAATGGTGGTAATGGGTGTACTTGCTGTTCGTTTGCAGGCTTTGAATAAGACCTTGAATTGGGACGGAGAGAATATGAAGTTCACGAATATCGGTGCAAACGAGGAAATTAGAACAGTTATCAGAGACGGATTTAAGATTCATGATGGGCACCCAACTTTTAACAAGGATTGGACTGAACCTATGAATGCAATTGAGTATTCTCAAGAGCTCGTCAAACATACATATAGAGAGGGCTGGTCTTTACCGGATATGCCTAAATAATAGTTTTTAAATAGTTCATTTCAAAGTAAAATTAATATGATGAAAAAAATAAGTTTAGTTGTAATATCAAGTCTAATTATGCTTCCTCTTATATCAAGCTGTAAAAATAAGACTGATAAAAAAGAAGAAGCTGAAGTAGTAGAAACTGAAGTAAAAGTGGAAACAGAAGCTCCTGTGAACTCACTTACCCAAGCCGAAAAAGATGATGGATGGGTTATGCTTTTTGATGGAGAAACATCTGAAGGATGGAGAGGTTATAAAAAAGATAATTTTCCTAGCGGTTGGCAAATTGTCGATGGCTCACTTCAATGTATAGGATCTGGACGTGGGGAAGCAGGAAGCAAGGAAGGCGGAGATATCATTTATGATAAAATGTATCAGAATTTTAACCTTAGTCTAGAATGGAAAATTTCTGAAGGAGGCAACTCAGGTATCTTTTATCTTGGCCAGGAAGAACTTGATTATATATGGAAAACAGCTCCGGAAATGCAAGTATTGGATAATGATAAACACCCTGATGCCAAACTAGGAAAAGATGGTAACCGTATGGCTGGATCATTATATGACCTAATTCCAGCAAAGCCTCAAAATGCAAAGCCAGTAGGAGAATGGAACAAAGTAGAACTTATAGTTTATAAAGGAACGGTAGTGCACAAAATGAATGGTGAGACGGTTGTTGAATATCATTTATGGACACCTGAATGGAATGAAATGGTTGCAACTAGTAAGTTTCCGGGCCTTAATCCTGAATGGGCTGATGTTGCCTCAAAAGGATTCATTGGACTCCAAGACCATGGTGATGATGTTTGGTTTAGAAATATAAAGATTAAAGAGCTTTAATAAGGAGCTTTTAAAAGTTTGAGACTGTTTGGAGAACTGTATGTATCCAAACAGTCTCTTTTTATTTTAACCCAAGAGTCAAGTGTTCATCCCGCTTACTTTGCCAACCACATGATCATTTAAAAAGTTTCAGGCAATAACTGCTGGATGAGTTGGGAGGGTGCTGGGTAATTCAAAAATTTCAAGATCAAAATAAGGCACAGCTGCCAGTAAATGATCAAATATATCTGCCATAATATACTCGTAATTCTGCCAGCGCTTATCACTGCTAAAAGTATAGATCTCTATAGGTATACCCTGGGGTGTTGGATCGAGTTGCCGGGTCATTAGCGTCATATCTTTATTCAATGCGCTGTGATCTTCCAGATAAGTTTGTACATACTTTCTAAATACACCAATATTGGTAAGATTCCGCCCATTGATCTTGAGCGTTGTGTCGATCTCATTTTCTTGGTTGAACGTCCTGATCTTTTTCGTGGCTGATGTCAGATAGTTACTGATGAGCTGAATATTCTTTAACCGCTCTACATCTTCCTCTGTTAGGTACTTTATGTTGCTTTGCTTTAGAATAAGTGCTCTTTTGATACGTCTTCCTCCAGATTCTGTCATTCCCCTCCAATTCTTAAATGAGTCGGAGATAAGCGCATAGGTAGGAATGGTCGTGATGGTTTTATCCCAATTCCGGACTTTTACCGTGGCCAGGTTTATTTCATTCACTTCGCCATCCGCTCCGTACTTTTCAAAGGAGATCCAGTCGCCGATCCGTACCATATCGTTGATACTCACCTGTATACTCGCAACGAAGCCAAGGATAGAATCCTTAAAGATCAAAAGAATGACGGCAGAGGCTGCCCCCATTGCAGTAACAAATTTCCAGATGGTCGTATCTGTAAGGATCGCAAAAATGGTCATCAGACCTGCTATCCAAAGGAATATCATAAAGACCTGGATGTAGCTGTCTATCGGTTTATCACGGAATTGTTCTAAGGTTTTCAGATAATCCTTTATGCTGTTTAGCAGGCTTTTTACGATATAAAGTACCAGGATAACGCCTAGCACATAGGCCATTTTGATCGCGATATTTTCCGCATATTGAAAATCGATAAAAACAACAGGCAAGAACTCCATGAGAAATGCCAGCGGAATAATATGCGCCAGATAGCGCGGTACACGATTATTAATGACGATATCGTCAAAGTCCGTCTTTGTTGCCCGTGCCAGGCGTACAGAGATCAACCTGAATATTTTCCACACAATGAAGTCGATTATATAGACGAGGACTATAGCTGCAAGTAGCAGCCCAATAGCATTCAGGTAGCTGGCGGTGTTCTCGGCCATTCCTTGCTCAACAAAATAATCATAGAGTATGTGGTTGAAATTAGTTTTCATCAGAAAAATCTTTAGGCTAAAGTACAGCCAAAATTTGATTTTATCTGGCATTCAGGCATACACGTTTTTAACGGCTGTAAACTTCTCTTATCTTTAAGGTATGTACGACTTAACTGGAAAACAGATCCTGGTCACCGGTGCTTCTAAAGGTATCGGAAAGGCCATTGCACGACAACTATTACGACAAGGGGCTCATATAGGACTGCATTACAATCGTTCTGCCCAGGGAGTTGAGGAGCTTATTGAAGAATTCGGTGCCGAGCGCACGCTTCCTATACAAGCCGATCTCGAGGAGCGCAAGCATACGGAAGCCTTGTTTCAGGTCGCTCTGAAGCAAATGAAGAACATAGAATCGGTAGTTCTCAATGCAGGTATTTTTGAACCTCACTTTATTGACGACCCTCTGGATTCCTGGTTAAAAGTCTGGCAGAGAACTATAAAGATCAACTTGGAATCAGCTGGGATTTTGACCAAGTTATTCCTCGAACATTTTCAGAAAAAGAAACAAGGAAGGCTTATTTACATAAGCAGCCGTGCTGCACTCAGGGGTGAAACAGAAGAATACCTGGCATACGCGGCTAGCAAAGGCGGACTTAGTTCCTTAGCTAAAACCGTGGCCCGTTCGTTTGGGAAGTATAATATCAAGGCATTTGTGGTGGCGCCCGGATTTATAAAGACGGATATGGCTATGGAAGCTATTTCCAAAATTGGTGAAGAAAAGGTTCTGGATGAACTGGCATTGAACAGATTGACCACTCCGGAGGACATTGCCCCGCTTGTAGCCTTGTTATGCAGTGGTCAGTTAGATCACTCAACGGGCACAACTATAGATATTAATGCAGGCAGTCATATTCGCTGATAATCTGATCTTGAAGTATATATTTCATTTAATCAAATTAAAGCCCACTAGATCGGATAAATTTTGTGCCGATTTGTTTTGAGGCTCATTTGGTTATTTTGAGCATACGGAAGCATCGAAATGGAATAGCTCTATGTCGTAAGCCCTTTCGCTCTAAGAAAGTGTGTTATTAGCCGATTCCTTTCGGCCTTAAAAATTGTATGTCATAATTGAATTGGATATCTTGTAGTGATGCTAACCAGGGCTGTAACCTCCAAGAAGGCCTTCTAAGCACTACAATAGATGGCATTGAGGAATAAATTACACAGCTTACCCAAAGCAGATGTGCATAACCACTTACACCTAAGTGGGGCCGTTGAATTGCTCAGAGAACAGTACCCGGGTGTCCAGTTTGAAACGCCGAGGTATTATGATGGATTTGATGGGATGATGCATTTTATTGTACAGCATGTAAATACCCTGATGCGATCTTCCGATGATGTGATCAGACTAATGGATATAGGCATTCGCTCCAGTATTAATGACAATGTAAGGCATTTGGAAGCTAGCGTGGATATGGGTCTGGTAGCATATTTTGACAATTCCCTGGAAACATTTATCAATGCGGTTGGTCAACTTAAAAAAAAGTACGCGTCGGAAATTGATTTCAGACCGGAAATCGGTATTAAAAAATCTGCTGAGATGGAAGAGGTATACCGGGATGGTATGGCCTGTATTGAAAGCGAAGTATTTGATGGTATCGACATATACGGGAAAGAAACAGACCAGGATCTTTCTGGGTTTAAAGAGATATTTCAGGAAGCACGGGCCAGATCCAAGAAAACAAAGGTTCATATAGGGGAGTTTTCTGATGCCCAGTCTATGCTGCGAGCAATAGAGACGCTCGAACCTGATGAAATTCAGCATGGGATCAATGCAGCGGATTCCGAAAAGGCAATTCAAATGATCCTGGATCGTAATATCAGGCTGAACATTTGCCCTCATAGCAATGTGGCACTTGGAGCTGCCAGAAGCCTACTGGAACATCCTGTCCGTAAACTTTACGAAGAGGGAGTTAATATTACCATCAATACAGATGATCTTCTACTCTTTAATGCAACCATCACTGACCAATTTGCAGACCTGATCCAGCAGCGCATGTTTACATTTGAGGAAATTGATGAGATCCGGCAAAATGCAATACAAGGATTGTAAAACAAGTCCGGGTATCATCTGCCTGAGACTCACGGGTTTTTTATGGATATCCTTATTGGTAGTGTTTCAATTAATGGGAGTCGGGGAGCAGCCGGGCTAGTAAATTTTATAAATTGCATCTATGGCTTCAACGGATATTTTTGACATTTCTGACAAGGTCATTGTGATCACTGGCGGCTCCGGCGCCCTGGGTGGGTCAATGGCTCAGTATTTGCTGCAGGCAGGAGCCAGAATTGCACTACTAGGGCTACATCAGGAACGGGTTGACAAACGCGTCGCAGAACTCGAAAAAACAAATTTACATATTGTGGGATTTGCAGGTAGCGTGCTGGATAAAAAGTGGCTCTCTGAAGTGTGTACTACCATTCAAAAAAAGTGGGGGTACATAGATGGGCTGATTAATGCAGCCGGGGGCAATATGCCCGGGGCCACTATTGGAACAGACCAGACCATCTTCGATCTAAACCTGGAAGACTTCCAAAAAGTTACTAAGCTCAACCTGGATGGTACCGTATTGCCTTCATTGGTCTTTGGGGAAGCTATGGCCAAAAATAAAAAGGGATCCATTATCAACCTTTCGTCTATGACAGCCGACAGGGCCATTACCAGGGTTGTGGGTTATTCGGCTTCAAAAGCAGCCATCGACAATTTCACTAAATGGATGGCAACCGAAATGGCATTAAAATTTAAAGGGAACATCCGCGTCAATGCTATAGCACCGGGTTTTTTTATTGGGAACCAGAACCGCGCCCTGTTGACCGAAGAAGATGGCAGCTATACGGAACGGGGGAAAACGATTATTGCGAATACGCCCATGAAACGCTTTGGAGAAGCAGAAGAATTGCACGGGGCAGTGCATTGGTTGCTGAGCGATGCGTCCTCCTTTGTGACCGGCACCATCACCCCGATCGATGGCGGTTTTAGCGCCTATAGTGGGGTCTGAGGCAACATTGGAAAACATCACAGACGGAACAAACAAATACGACCATGAAAAAAAAGCATTCACTTTACACCTTTCTTGCATCTTGTACCCTCCTGCTGTTTTTTGGGTGTACAGAATCCCCTAAAGACACCGTGCCCTGGCTAGCTTTATTCGACGGGGAAACCTTAAACGGCTGGCACCAGAAAGGTGGCGCTGCCAAATATACAGTGCGGGAAGGCAGTATTGTGGGCAGCACTGTTCATGATACGCCCAATTCCTTTTTAACTACCGATGCCGCATACGACGATTTTATCCTGGAACTCCAAGTGAAGGGAGATTCCACATGCAATTCTGGGATCCAGATCCGCAGCAACAGTTTTCCTTATTACCGAAACGGTGTAGTGCATGGTTACCAGGTAGAGATAGATCCTTCCAAAAGGGCCTGGAGCGGGGGCATCTATGAGGAGCAAAGCCGTGGATGGCTCTATCCACTTGCCGATGACATCACCGCCCAAAAGGCTTTTAAACAAAACGACTGGAACCATTACCGCATTGAAGCCATTGGCGATACCCTCAAAACCTGGGTCAATGGTACTCCGACTGCCCACCTCATAGATGAAAAGACAGGCAGCGGCTTTATTTGCCTGCAAGTGCATTCGATCAGTGGCGAACAGGAAGACGGCCGGGAGATCCTTTGGAAAGACATCAGGATCCTCACAGACAGTCTGGACCTATATGCCCAAAACACTCCCCTGGAACCGGTGGCTACTAAAAACAAACTCACCATTAATGAGGCGAACAATGGCTGGCAGCTTTTATGGGACGGCAGCACTGCCAGGGGGTGGCGCGGCGCCAAACTGGACACCTTCCCGGAACATGGATGGAAAATGGAAAACGGGGAACTCATTGTATTGTCTTCGGGGGGCGCAGAGTCGGCCGCCGGCGGGGATATTGTGACCGAAGAATCCTACGGCGATTTTGAATTGCTGGTCGATTTTAAACTCACCCCAGGGGCCAACAGCGGTATAAAATATTACGTAGACACCGAAATGAATAAAGGGGAGGGTTCTGCCATTGGCCTGGAGTACCAGATCCTGGATGATGCTCTGCATCCCGATGCCAAGTTGGGCAACCATGAGGGGAGTCGCACCGTGAGTTCGCTCTACGACCTGATCCGGGCTGCACCAGAGAAGCCCATAAAAGCCATTGGGGAATGGAATACCGCTTATATCCTTTCCAGAGACAAGCATGTAGAGCATTGGTTAAACGGGATGAAAGTATTGGAATATGAACGGGGCAGTAATGCCTTCAGGAATCTAGTCGCGAAAAGCAAGTATAAGGTATGGCCGGATTTTGGGGAATTAGAAAAGGGCCCCATTCTTCTGCAGGACCACGGGGATGAGGTATCATTTAAGAACATAAAAATTCGTCCGTTGGAAAACACAAAATAAATGTCGTTATGAGCACAAACAGAAGGGAGTTCATCAAAAAAACCGCCATAGGCACCCTGGGAGCCAGCCTTGGACCCAGCATCCATGCCATGTCTGCTAAAAGCTATTCCAGGATCCTTGGAGCCAATGACCGCTTGCAGGTGGCCATACAAGGACTGGGAAGGCGCTATGGGGCCTTCTTGCCCGCTATAGCTGCCACAGAAAACAATATAGACCTGAGCTATTTGTGCGACGTGATGCGATCTCAGCGCGAGAAAGCGGCAGCAAATGTTGCCAGCCTCCTGCCCAACCAGCCGGTCTTGGAGAACGATATACGAAAGATTCTGGACGACCCGGAAATAGATGCTATTTTTATGGCTACCCCGGACCATTGGCATGCCCCGGGGGCCTGTATGGCCATGGAGGCAGGGAAACATGTCTACCTGGAAAAACCCTGCAGCCATAACCCAAAGGAAGGGGAGTTGCTGGTGGATTACCAGAAAAAGTACAACAAGGTGGTGCAAATGGGGAATCAACAGCGCTCTGCCCCGGAATCACGGGAGATCATTCATGAGATCCACAACGGAATTATCGGCGAGGCATACAAGGCTATTGCCTTTTATGTCAATTCCAGGGGTCGGGTGCCCAACCAGGTATTACAGGCCCCTCCCGAAGGCCTGGATTGGGAACTCTTTCAAGGGCCGGCACCCAGAAGGGCTTACACAGCTGAAACATGGGATTATAACTGGCACTGGTACGGCTGGGATTACGGTACGGCCGAAATGGGAAACAATGCCACCCATGAACTGGACATTGCGCGCTGGGCACTCCAGGTGAAATACCCCAAACGAGTTGAAGTTGTATCGGGGAAATACCATTACAAAGACGACGGCTGGGAAATGTACGATACTATGGATGCTACGTTTCGGTTTGCAGGCAATAAGACCATACAGTGGGATGGGCAGAGCAGGAATGGCTATGATAAATATGGGGCGGGCCGTGGTACTATTGTATTCGGCTCAGAAGGCTCTGTTTATATCGACCGTAATGGCTACAAATTATTCAACCTCAAAGGGGAATTGCTAAAGGAACAACAGTCAAATTCCACGGAAGGCGGTATTGCCCTGGGTGGTGGCGGGGACATGTCTACCCTGCATGCCATAAACTTTTTTGACGCCATACGCGGTAAAGCTGCCTTAACGTCGCCCATAGACGAAGGGGCCATTAGCCAGATGCTGACCCATTATGCGAACATCGCTTCCCGGATAGACAGACCTTTTGACGTGGATGAAAAGGACGGACGTATCTGGAACAGGAAAGCTATGAAGCTCTGGTCCAGGAAATATGAACCTGGCTGGGAGATTAAACCGGCATAAGAGACAATAGTATGATACAGACATGGCGATGGTACGGACCGGAAGATCCTGTGCAATTATCGGACATAAAACAGGCCGGGGCCACTGGCATTGTAACGGCCCTGCACCATATTCCAAATGGGCAACCCTGGCCGATAAATGAGATCAGGAAGCGCAAGAACCGCATTGAAGATGCGGGTTTGCATTGGAGTGTTGTGGAAAGCATCCCGGTGCATGAAGCTATAAAAACGCGCTCCGGAAATTATCAAGACTACATTTCAAATTATAAAAAAAGCCTTGAGAATCTGGCAAACTGTGGCATTTACAAGGTGTGTTATAATTTTATGCCCGTGCTGGATTGGACCAGGACCTCCCTGGAATATGAATTGCCAGACGGTTCCAGGGCCCTGCATTTTGATGTTACCGCCTTTGCCGCCTTTGAGCTGTATCTACTGAAAAGACCGGGGGCCGAAAAGACCTATACGAAAGCTCAAGTAGCGGAAGCAAAAGACTATGCAGAATCACTATCTGAAGGAGAGAAAGAAATTCTGGTTCGAAACATCATCGCAGGCCTGCCGGGTGCCGAGGAGGGCTATACCCTGGAACAGATGCAGGCTGCGCTGGATACCTATGCCCGGATCGATGCCCAAAGATTGCGTGAAAACCTGGTGGCATTCCTAAAGGAGATCATTCCGGTAGCTGAAGCGAATGGAGTGCAGATGTGCCTTCACCCGGACGATCCGCCCTATCCCATTTTGGGTTTACCGAGGGTGGTGAGTACGGAAGAAGATTATGCCTACCTGTTTTCCGAAGTCCCGCAACCTGCAAATGGCCTTACTTTTTGCACTGGCTCCTTAGGGGTGCGGACCGATAACAATTTGGCACAAATGTTCAGACGATTTGCAGACAGGGTGCATTTCCTGCATTTGCGTAGCACACAACGCGATGATAAAGGGAATTTTTTTGAAGCCGATCATTTAGAGGGCGATGTAGATATGTATGCTGTGGTAAAAGAAGTGGTGCTAGAAGAAAGGCGAAGAAAGACTTCGGGAAGGTCGGATGTGCAGATCCCGATGCGCCCCGACCATGGCCACCAGATGTTAGACGATTTGAATAAACAAACAAACCCGGGCTACTCGGCTATCGGCAGGCTGAGGGGGTTGGCAGAGTTGAGGGGCCTGGAATTGGGAATTTCGAAAAGCGTACTTTAATAACATGATCAAGGCAACATCTTTTATTACCGATAATTTCCTGCTACACTCCAAAAACGCAGAAGAATTATATCATCAATATGCCAAAGAGCTGCCTATCCTGGATTACCACAACCACCTGTCGGCAAAACAGATTGCGGAAAATCAACCGATAAAAAACATTACAGAAGCTTGGCTGAACGGCGATCATTACAAGTGGCGCGCTATGCGGGCAAACGGCATAGATGAGCAATTTATTACGGGTAATGCGCCACTGGATGTACGATTTGAAAAATGGGCGGAAACGGTGCCATATACGCTTCGGAACCCTTTATTTCACTGGACACAGCTGGAGCTAAAACGCTATTTTGGGATCGAAGACATCCTCCAGCCCAGTACGGCCAAAACCATTTATAAAAAGGCCAATGAAGTACTGGCCCAAAAGACCCCTGCACAGTTATTGGAAACGATGAAGGTAGAAGTGGTCTGCACTACAGACGACCCTACCGATGATCTTCATTACCACCAACAAATAGCCAAAGCGGATTTTTATACCAAGGTATTACCCACCTTCCGCTCCGATGCCTTATTTGGTATCGAACAGCCTTCTTTTAAGGCATATCTTGAAAAATTAAGTAGTTGTGTAGACTTTCCGGTAGACAGCTTTGCTACTCTTTTAAAAGCCGTCGACAAGCGGATTGAGTATTTTCATGACAATGGCTGCCGACTATCCGACTTTGGCGTGGGTGGGCCGCACACGATCGTACCATTTACCCCTGAGGAAGTGGATGCCATTTTCGGCAAAAGCCTGAAGGGAGAGGCACTGACGACCCTGGAAACCAATAAATATCGATCAGCATTATTCCTTCATTTAGGGAGAAAGTACCATCAATATCACTGGGTACAACAATACCACTTAGGCCCCATTCGGAATAACAACAGCCGTTTGCAGGAACAGGCCGGGGCAGACATTGGCTGCGATTCCATCGGGGATTATCCCATGGCTGATTTTATGTCGGCCCTGTTCAATACGCTTAATGCCTCTGACCAGCTGGCAAAGACCATTACCTATAACCTGGACCCGTCACAGAACGAGGTTTTTGCCACTATGATGGGGAATTATAACGGGGAGGTTCCGGGGAAGATGCAATGGGGTTCGGCATGGTGGTTCCTGGATCAGAAAGACGGCATGGAAAAACAGCTGAACACCTTGTCTAATATGGGGCTGTTAAGCAGGTTTATTGGAATGCTCACAGATAGCCGCAGTTTTTTGTCCTTTCCCAGACACGAATATTTCAGGCGTATTTTGTGCAACCTGCTTGCCGAAGACATCAATAAAGGCTTGTTGCCCAATGATCTGGAATTTATTGGAAAAATGGTCCAAGACATATGCTATTATAATGCTAAGGAATATTTTGAATTTACATGAATAGTAATGGCATGAAGGACCTGCAAACAGGGATGGGAAAGTATCGTTACCGCATATTGGCGCTGTTGCTCTTTGCCACCACTATTAATTATTTTGACCGTAGCATTATTGGGGTGATGGCCCCTGCCCTCCAAAGGTTGTTCGACTGGTCTAATGAAGACTATGCCAATATCATTGTCAGTTTTCAGGTGGCCTATGCCATTGGCCTGCTTAGCATGGGCCGGATCATTGACAAACTGGGGACAAAGATCGGCTATACTCTGGCCATTGGCATCTGGAGTATTTTTGGGATGTTGCATGCTGCCGTAAGGCCTGCTTTTAGTGTCATAGGGTTTAGCCTTGCCCGCTTCGGATTGGGCTTTGGGGAAGCGGGGAACTTCCCGGCCGCCATAAAAGCCGTGGCGGAGTGGTTCCCCAAGAAAGAACGGGCTTTTGCCACGGGAATATTTAATGCCGCCACCAGTTTGGGGGCCATTGCTGCACCCTTTGTAGTGGGGTGGATAGTGCTGGAAGATGGCACGAATTGGCAAATACCCTTTTTGATCACCGGGGCATTGAGTAGCATCTGGGTTTTCCTATGGTGGCGTACGTATCGGAAGCCGGAGGAACACCCTAAAGTAAGGAAACAAGAACTGGCTTATATCCTGAGCGATTCTGAAGTAGAAGTAAGCAAAGAGTCCCTTCCCTGGTTAAGGATCGTCAAAAAGAGGGAAGCCTGGGCCTTTGCCGTGGCTAAACTGACGGATGCAGTCTGGTATTTTTACCTCTTTTGGGGTGCCAAATTTCTGGCAGAGACCTTTGGGCTGAAATTAAAGGATATCGGTGTGCCTTTTTTCATCATGTATGCCCTGGCCGACGGAGGTAGTATTTTAGGGGGCTATTTATCCGGGTATTTTATCAAAAAAGGATGGAGCATTAACAAGGCGCGTAAGACCACGCTTTTGATATGCGCCATAATGATCATCCCCGTATGTTATGTTGCCCTGGCAGAAAACAAATGGGTCGCTGTGGTGCTTATCGGCATTGGGGCAGCGGGTCACCAGGCCTGGTCTGCCAATATTTATACCCTTGTTTCGGATGTCTTTCCTAAAAAAGCCACCGCCTCAATCATTGGATTGGGGGGCATGGTGGGGGCAGTGGCCGGGATCATCAGCAGTAAGTTGTTAGGGCGATTTTTGGATCAGGCAGATAACACCGCTTATTTCTGGGCTTTTTTGATCGCGGGTTCCAGCTATCTCATTGTGTTAGGTGCCGTTCATTTGTTAATGCCGAAGATGGTTCCTTATGATGAGAATTTGGAAAGGGTGAAGAAATCGTGATCCTCAAAAGGCACAACTCCTCCAAAGAGTACGTGATAATGCGGAAGCAGTGGGTCTTTCAAAAAAAGCTTCCTAAAGTACAAAGACCATTGTCAGGATGGTTAGTACAGCAAGCATCATCAGTATGAAGCTGTAAGCCAGGTTACGGACAGATTTGTTCACATCGCTCAATTTATTGGAAGCGATCAGCGAATGAACAAATATTTGCTGCCCCAGCTGGTCATAAAGGTCCTTATCATTCTTCAGCAGTCCGTGGAATTTTCTTGAGTAAGAGCGGATATCCCCATAATGCGTGATCGCATCATAGAAGAAGAACATGTTCTTGTCAAAACTTGTTTCGATCTGAGGCAAAAAGCACCTGAACGCGTAATAGATCGACCGGCCGACAAAGAAGAAATAGATCAGCACAATGATTATGAGCAAGACGTTCGGCTGGAAGTTCGATTCCATGTTCAAAGTCATTTCGAAGACCACCCCTAGCACCAATCCATAAAAGGACATGATAAGCGCGGCCTTTAACTCAGCAGTGCGATTCAAGTCGCTGGTATGCCGGATGGTTTCCCAGTAGACAATGATCTTCTCCTCAGGGGTAAGTTTTACCTTTTCTTTAGCAGGCATAGGTTACCTTGGTTGACGCCTAAAGGTAGTAAATATTCACATTTGGTCGGGAACGCAATTCGTGTTTTAGTAGTCAATGCTGCCCATTAGTAATTCATAAATATTTTGGGATCATTGCTCAATAAACAACTAAGAATGTTACTATTTTGTTACTATATTTAAAATAAAACCCTGAAAATAAGCGAATTAACAGGGTTTTTTTGTTCTCGAGGCGGGAATTATCCTGACCGCAAGCGTCAGGATGAGTCACGCTCGAACAAAGTCAAAAAAGAAAAGCCAGCCCTGCAGGCTTTCTATTTGACTTTTATCCGCTTACACTCGAATAAGTTCGGCGATGTTCTTAAAAAGAGTATACGGGAATTGCCTCCTTTCAGTCGGCGAGTCCCGCCCGAACAGAGTCATAGAAGAAAAGCCAGCCTTTCGGCCTATCTTTTGGCGTTTTATCCACTTACACTCGAACAAGTTCGGCGACGTTCCTAAAACGCCAAAAGTCAGAGCAATTGCTCTGACTTTTCTTCTTATTTGTACTCGAGGCGGGACTTGAACCCGCACGGCCATAATGGCCATTGGATTTTAAGTCCAACGTGTCTACCAATTCCACCACTCGAGCTTGTCCTCCGAAGCTCCGATAAGTATCGGAGCGAAGGAGGAGCCGGACTTCTATAAAAAAGCGCCGACAATCAGCGCTTGTTTTGAGCGAAAAACGGGATTCGAACGTTCACTGCTGACTTGCGTGGCATCGTCAGTGCCGCGACCGAGGTCGCAGTATAGGTATTACCCTAGCGTTAGAATCTCATTTTTCAATTAACTGAGAGCGAAAAACGGGATTCGAACCCGCGACCTCCACCTTGGCAAGGTGGCGCTCTACCAACTGAGCTATTTTCGCATTTTTAACCTGAACTCAGCTCGGCTGTAGTTCAGGGTTCGCATTCTAATTATATCGCCCTCAATTTCTGTGATGGCACAAAGCTTGGCGCGAGCCCTGTAGTGAAACATGTTTCTACTACGGGGGAGCGCAAATTTAAAATAATTCTGTCAATTGTCAGGCACATTCCACGAAAGAAATAGTCGCTTTACATCCTGTTTACGAAGTAGCCTTGTTTCTTTTGGTCAGCATACGTTTGATCTCGTTGAGCTTCATAAGTGCTTCCACCGGAGTCAGTGTGTTGATATCAAGATGGAGGATCTCATCCCTGATCTCTTCCAGCAAAGGATCATCCAATTTAAAAAAGCTGAGTTGTGACTCACTATGAGCTTCTTTAAGATCATCTCCTAACTCTTCGCTCGAATGGGATTTTTCTAACCTTGCTAAAAGTTTATTGGCCTTTCTGAGTACTTGTTGCGGCATACCGGCCATTCGGGCCACATGAATACCAAAACTATGCTCACTACCACCAGGTTCCAGTTTGCGCAGGAACAAAATCTTGTTCTTTACTTCTTTTATCGACACATTGAAATTTTTGATCCGCTCAAAGAGTGAAGTCATTTCATTGAGTTCGTGATAGTGGGTGGCGAATAAGGTTTTGGCTCGCGCCGGATGTTCATGAATAAATTCTGAAATTGCCCAGGCAATGGAAATACCATCATAGGTGCTGGTGCCCCTACCTATTTCATCCAAGAGGATCAAACTCCGCTCTGAAAGATTGTTCAGGATGGAAGCGGTCTCATTCATTTCAACCATAAATGTGCTTTCACCAACAGAGATATTGTCGCTGGCACCTACGCGGGTAAATATCTTATCTACATATCCTATTTTGGCTGAAGCCGCTGGTACATAACTGCCTATTTGCGCTAACAAGACGATCAGAGCAGTTTGCCTCAGTATGGCAGATTTCCCGCTCATATTCGGACCTGTGATCATCAGGATCTGCTGATCTTCGGTGTTTAATACAACATCATTTGGGATAAAGGGTTCTCCCGGAGGCAATTGTTTCTCAATGACCGGATGCCGGCCATCCCGTATTACTATATCCAGACCGGTATGCATTTCAGGTGCTACATAGGAATTCTCTTCTGCCAACTCACCAAAGGCACTCAAACAATCCAATTCGGCTAATAAACGGGCGTTCTCCTGTACCGGCTGAATAAAATCGCGCATCCATAAGATCAATTGCTCAAATAAGTGCCGCTCCAATTCCAGGATGCGTTCTTCAGCCCCCAGGATCTTTGCTTCATATTCTTTTAATTCTTCAGTAATATATCGCTCCGCGTTTACCAGTGTCTGCTTACGGATCCAAGATTCGGGCACTTTATCTTTATGCGCATTGCGCACTTCCAAATAATAGCCAAATACATTATTGGACGATATTTTTAAGGAACTTATCCCTGTATTCTGCATCTCCCTTTCTACCATGGAATCCAGATATTCCTTACCCGAATAAGCGAGTTTTCGCAGCTCATCCAATTCCTCTGAAAATCCTTCGGCAATGACAATCCCTTTGCCTACCTGGGCCACGGCGTTGCTGTCTAATACAGTTTGAATGCGATCAATAAGGGCTTCGCAAATGTTTAGGTTGCTGGATAAAAAATTAAGTGCTTCTGATTCTTTCTGAGTAGACAACTCTTTAATTGGGGCGACGTACGTCAGGGCTGTACTAAATTGTACCACTTCTCTTGGTGTGACCTTCCCAGTTGCAATTTTGGAGAGTATTCGTTCAAGATCCCCAATTTTTTTCAGTGAGGAACGAAGTGATTCCCGCGATTCCTGATTTTCCAGCCAGTAACCAACGATCTCATGCCTGTTCCCCAGGATGCTGAGATCTAAAAGCGGCAATGCCAGCCAACGGCGCAACATCCTGCCGCCCATAGGGGTGCTGGTCCGGTCTATAATTTCAAAAAGGGAAACACCCTGAGGGTGTGTCGATCTGAATAATTCCAGGTTACGGACCGTAAAATGATCTAGCCAAACGGCTTCAGAAGAGGCGATTCGCTGAATCCTGTTAATATGCTTTATCTGGGTGTGCTGGGTTTCAGAGATGTAGTGCATGACCGCTCCTGCGGCAATGATGCCCATTGGCAAGTGTTCTATTCCAAATCCTTTTAAAGAAGATGTGCCAAAATGCCTGGCCAAAAGTTCCTGCGAATAATCTTCCTGGAAGATCCATTCATCCAAAACGAAGAGGTGCCCATTGCTGATCCAGGATTCAAGTTCTTTCTTTTGAGATTTAGGAAGAAGAATTTCACTGGGATGAAAATTTTCCAGCAAGCGTTCTACCTGGGCTACTGTACCTTCACTCACTAAAAATTCCCCTGTAGAAATATCAAGGAAGCTCACCCCATAGCCATTCCTTCCCGGATAAACGGCTGCCAGGAAATTGTTCTCTTTGGCCTGCAGCAACTCATCACTTAATGCCACACCGGGTGTAACTAATTCTGTCACACCTCTTTTAACGATGGTTTTGGTCTGTTTAGGATCTTCCAATTGATCACAAATGGCAACCCTGTATCCTGCCTTTACTAGTTTTGGCAAGTAGGTGTGAAGGGCGTGATGCGGAAAACCGGCCAAAGCCGTTTTATCACCTCCATTGTTGCGCTGGGTCAAGACGATGCCCAAAGCCTCTGCAGCTTTTTTGGCATCCTCGCCGAAAGTTTCATAGAAATCGCCCACCCTGAAGAGCAGCAATGCATCCGGGTGTTTGCTTTTGATGCTGTTATACTGCCGCATCAAGGGGGTTACTTTTTTTACTTTTTTGGCTTCTTTCATCTACTTTTCCAGCAAAGAATCTAAAGTATTAATTTCGTTAAGGATTCTAAACCAATGTTGATATTTGGGAATAACTTTTCCACTAGAAACATATAGAGCTAAGCAGGTACATGAAGTTTCGTAAACTGGCCAATGAAGAATTAGACCGAATCGATATTGAGGAATTCAAAGCATCGGAGAAATTACCTGTTGTACTTGTTCTTGACAATATTCGAAGTTTGAATAATATCGGCTCTATTTTCCGTACAGCCGATGCCTTTCGGATCGAACGTATATACCTCTGTGGGATCACTGCTCAACCTCCGCACCGCGATATTCAGAAGACAGCACTAGGTGCTACAGAAAGTGTTGCCTGGGAGTATTCCGAAGATGTATTAAAGGTCTTAAAGGACTTAAAAACCTCACATACACTAATTGCTGTTGAGCAGACAGAGAATGCCGTTTTATTGACTGATTTTGAACCAGACAAGCAAAAAAGACTTGCCTTGATATTTGGCAACGAGGTAAAAGGCGTTCAGCAGGAGGCCATAGATCTTTGTGAAACCGTCGTGGAAATACCTCAGAAGGGAACGAAACACTCTTTTAATATAGCCGTAAGTGTCGGGATATTGCTTTGGGATATTTTTACAAAAATACGCAGCTAACCTACTGAAAACGAAGACCCCTGACAAGAATGCCAAGGGTCTTACTATAGTGTTTGAGTTAGTTAGTTACTATTTAAGTGCGTGCAATAAAGTGATTCCAGCCTAACTACGCAAATAATTTTCACTCAAATTGAAGCCCTATAAATTTAATTGATAACGTAGGTATAGACCTACAATTATATTTTATTGGAGCCAATGCCGCTCTATCTCTTCTAATATTTTCTGATAATCGGCCTCATGGTCTACGAAATCCATGTCGCTGATATCCAGTATGGCCGACTTTTGTTCTTGCTGACTCTTTATAAATTCGAGATATCCTTTATTAATATGTTCCAGGTAATGTGGTTCTATTTCTTGCTCATAGCTTCTACCTCTTTTACGAATGTTTTCCATGAGTCGCTCTGTATTCTGATAGAGATAAACATAGAGATCGGGTTTTTTGACATTCGTATACATCGAATTAAAGATCTTCCTGTACAAATTGAATTCATCTTTCTGTAGGGTAACCTGGGCGAAGATGAGGGATTTATAGATATCATAATCACTTACCATAAAGTTCTTGAACAGATCGAATTGCGATGTATCATCTGTGAATTGCTGATATCTGTCTGCCAGAAATGACATTTCCAGGGGAAAAGCATACCTGCTTTGATCTTTGTAAAATTTGGGCAGAAAAGGATTGTCCGCAAATCGCTCCAACACGATCTTGGCATTGAAATCTGTCGAGATCCTTTTGGCAAGAGAAGTTTTTCCAGCCCCAATGTTTCCTTCAATTGCCAGAAAATTAACTTCGGAAAAAAAGGATTCCCGGTCCGCAGATAAGGGCGGATATACTTTGGTTATAGCAGACCGGTCCGGACATTCCTGCAACATATTACGCGTGTCCTTTCCAAGCACCGGATGATAAAATTGTGGTGCAATATCCGCCAGGGGTTTAAGAACGAACTGTCTGTTTTGAATTTCAGGATGCGGTATGGTCAAACTATCTTTTTGGATCACCTGGTCGTCATAATACAGAATATCGAGGTCTATCACACGAGATTGATATCCCGAATCCGGATCTCGAATTCGCCCCATCTTCTCTTCAATTTTTATCAGCGCATCCATCAATTCATCCGGGGCTAGCGAGGTTGTTACACCTATACACATATTTAAAAAATCCTCCCCGTCAAACCCGATGGCAGCTGTCTCATAAACCGATGAAACTGCCTGGATGTCACCTACTTGTGAACCTATTGCATAGATAGCCCTTTGCAATGCATAGAGCCTGTGGCCCTTATTGCTCCCAAAAGAAATATATGTAAGTGTAACATCTGACATGATGAGCGGACAAATTACGTAAAAGAAAGTCACTTTGGTTATCTTTGATGACCATTTAAATATTGAATTGTATGAAATTCTTACGGAACCTACTGGCCGCTGTTTTAGGCTCTTTAATAGCTTTTGGAATAGTCTTTTTTATGTTCCTGATATTCGCTAGCCTGGCAAGCACGGAAGAAGGTGTATCGGTTAAGGATGATTCTGTTTTAGAGCTAAAAATTCCTTATCCCGTTCAGGATTATACAGGTAATTCTGATGATGACCCTTTTAATCTATTCTATGAGCCGGTAATGGGCCTGGATGAGATAATTCATGCCATACATATTGCCGCAGAGGATGATGACATAAAAGGAATTAGTTTAAATAACAACTTCCTGATGGCTGGGATCTCACAGGCTCAGGCGATACGTAAAGCCCTCGAAAATTTCAAATCTACCGGCAAATTCATCTACGCTTATGGTGATTTCTATATGCAAAAGGACTATTACCTGGCAACTGTTGCGGATAGTATCTTTCTAAATCCATTAGGAGGACTGGATTTTAAAGGATTAGCTGCCGAGGTTCTGTTTTTTAAAGATATCCAGGATAAAACAGGTATTAAAATGGAAGTAGTTCGCCATGGGAAATATAAAAGCGCTGTCGAACCCTTCCTTGATGATGAAATGAGTCCTGAAAACCGGGAACAGATCGCTGCATTATTAGAGTCTGTCTGGGAGTCAATGGTCACAGAGATCTCAGAAGGTAGAGAACTGTCTGCAGAAACACTTAATAGTATTGCCGATACCCTGGGCGCACGCCTTCCGGACTATGCACAGGCATCCGGACTGGTAGATGGTGTTCTTTATGCAGATGAATATGAAAACCGGTTGAAATTAGCGACAGGTACTGATCTGGAGGATAAACAGCCAGTGGTCGATGTTCAGGATTATATGAAGCGCTCTTCCAAGCGAAAGATCTATAGTGGTAAAGACAAAGTTGCTGTTATCTATGCACAGGGAGATATTATGTATGGGGAAGGCGGTCCTAATATTGTCGGCCAGGGATTGATCACAAAAGCCCTGCGAAAGGCCCGGGAGAACAGCCAGGTAAAAGCAGTAGTGCTGCGTGTTAACTCGCCGGGCGGATCTGCCATAACTTCGGATATTATTTGGCGTGAGGTAGAATTGACTAAAGAAAAAATACCGGTTGTGGTATCCATGGGCAATGTGGCTGCATCAGGGGGCTATTATATTGCCGTCGGCGCAGATAAGATCTTTGCCGAACCTACTTCCATCACTGGATCAATAGGTGTATTCGGAACAATTCCGAACATCAGTGAATTTGCAGAGAAAATAGGCATCAATGCAGAACAGGTGGGAACAAATTTAAATTCTGTGGATTACTCCTTATTTGAGCCTATGAGTCCGCAATTCAGGGGTTATGTCAAAGAAGGCATTGAAGAAGTATATGAAACATTCCTTCGTCGTGTATCTGATGGCAGGAATATCAGCATGGCACAAGCAGACAGTCTGGCGCAAGGTCGGGTCTGGAGCGGAGTAGAAGCTAAAGAATTAGGCTTAGTCGATGAACTTGGCGGATTGGATGATGCCATCGTTGCTGCTGCCGAACTCGCTGATATCGAAGAGTTTGGAATTCGCAAATACCCCAGATTCAAATCCGGATTTGCGCGCTTTATGGAAGAAATGGCCAGCGCGAGATCTGATGGAGTGCAAACACAATTGCAGGAGGAAATGGGTCAGGAATTGTACAGTGTGTTCTCTGAATTAAAAACCGTAGTTCAGCAAAGGGGCATACAGGCCAGACTTCCCTACACCATTCGCATCCGCTAGGACATGATGAAGCCTGCCGATAAGAAATTAGCCTATAAGATCTACTTGTATCTGGGGGCCTTATTCATCACATCCCTTGTAGTATCTAACCTGATATTCCAGAAATTTTTTTATTGGAAACCCTTTGGGGATGTTGAGATCTTCGGGGCGCCGCTTTTTGAGATATCAGTTGGAGTTTTACCTTATCCCATTACCTTTTTAATTACAGATCTGATCTCGGAGATCTTTGGGCAAAAGAAGGCAAACCAGGTAGTTACCGCAGGTATTTTTGCATCCTTCTTCTCTATGGGAATAATTCTGGTGGCCGATATAGCTCCTGCAATCCCGGAGTCGCCCGTAGGTAATGAAGTATTCAGCAGCGTATTTGCCTTATCACCTCTGGCCGTTTTGGCTTCTATGATCGCCTATTTAAGTGCACAATATGTAGACATTGCTATCTACCACTTTTGGAAACGGCTTACCAAAGGTCGCATGTTATGGTTGCGGAATAATTTCTCTACGTTTTCATCTCAGTTTATAGACACTTTTACGGTTGTTGGTTTGTTATGTATTTTTGGGGTGATCCCGTGGAGTTTGTTCTCCGGTTTGGTGATCAGCGGGGTTGTATTCAAGATTTTTATCGCTTTTTTGGACACCCCACTCCTCTATCTTTTCGTATATATTTTGAGAAAGCGTTTCGGTCTTGCGATCGGAGATGAAATTACCCTAGATTCGTAAAATAATTCCTACGATTTAGAGTTCTTTATCCATAGTCTGACACGGTATGAATAAGAAATGGTTAAAAATAGGAGGAGCCTCCCTTGGGCTTGTCGTAGTAGTACTATTATTAGTTCCGGTATTATTCCAATCTAAATTGGAATCCCTGCTTATCAAAAAAGCAAATGAATCCATCCATGGAACCTTGTCTATTGAAAGTGCACACCTGAGCTTGTTTCGCAATTTCCCTAAGGCCACGGTAACGATCAATGATTTGTTGCTCATAAATGCCGCACCTTTTGAAGGCGATACCTTGGTTACGGCAAAAAGCGTTTCCCTGACTATGCCAATTACTGAATTATTTGGGGACGATGCCGTGGAGATCCATTCTTTCAGCCTTGAAGGTGGGAAGCTCAACTTAAAGGAGAACACTGA
>JAHHLF010000245.1 GCA_018679315.1 Bacteroidia bacterium
GATAGGATTTCCATTTAGGTTGAATTTAGATATTAAATGTACATTTTTTAAATAAAAAACCCTGTAGTATGAACTACAGGGTTTGGTTTACTTGGTGGTTATTCTTAGTTAAAAATATAACGTAAGCAAAGTTGGGCTTGCCATCTTGAAGAGGCAATTCCAAAATCATCAAGTTCTTCAATATTAGGTGTTCCATCCGGATTGACATTACCATCATTAATGGTAAACACAGGCGTATCACCCGTTGAAACTGTCTGCAATGGACTCACTTCGCTACGGATAAAGTTTCTCTTACCCCATTCCTTGTTCAGGAAATTAGTGAAGTTGAAGATATCTGCAGAGATCTGGAAGGTATGATCCTTGTCGCCGCCAAAATTAACTTTGAAATCCTGAAGGACCTTAAGGTCTACAATGTGGCTCCATGGTCCGCGAACAGCATTTCGTTCAGCGTATTTTCCTCGATTCTCTCTCAGATATTCTATACTATTAATAAAGGTATCTAAACGATTCCACTGCTCTGCCTGCTCGGCTGCATCTCCAGTGAATACAATTTCCGCAGCGCTTCTTGGAATGTACATCAAGGCGTTATCCCTTGAGTCATCGTTAAGTAGATCGCGACCTTCTCTATAGTTAAAGCTATACGGCTGACCCTGGAAGCCTTCGTAGAATAATCCGAATGTAGTCTTCACATTGTCATTCCATCTCAACTCATAAGACATGTTTGCTGAGATCCTGTTCCCTAAAGCAAAATCAGATCGGGATACCGGTATATTGGAGTTTTTCCCATTAACTGTATTGATATTTCTCCACTGCGAACTGTTCTGAGAAGATGTTCCGTCGAAGATCTTATAAGATTCTCCATAGGAATAGGAAACCTGACCTGCAAAACCATTTTCAAATGGCTTGCGTAAAGTAAAGGTTAGGTTGTCTGAATACCCTTCATTGGTATTTGAAGCAAGGATAATACGTCCATAGGTATCATCTATTTCATCTCTTCTGTCATAGAAAGGACGATTATCAGCTCCCTGGTATGTTCCTGATGGACCTTTTAAGTTAAGGTTCTCATAGTAAATATCAGTGATCACTTCTGTACGAAGGTAATCGGCGCTAAGCACTAATCCCCACAAAGGAAGTTGCTGATCCACAGCGATGTTATATTTGAATACCTGAGGAAGCATAAAATCTTTAGCGATCAAATCTATATTACCTCCCAATCCGCCTGTTCCTGGTAGCGGATCCTTAAACTGATTATTTACATCAGCAACAAAGGGCTGTCCGAATTCAAAGTTGAATCCACCAGTAACCCCATTGTTATTATACGTACCTCCCGGCCATACAAGTGGTAATCTGGAAGTAAATACCCCCAGACCTCCACGGATCTGAGTAGTTCTGTTGCCTTCTACATCCCAGTTAAACCCAAGGCGTGGTGCCAGGTGCATGGAAGGGTCAATACCCTGACCTACACGGGCCCCTTGAAGATTTTTGCCAGCAGCTTCAAGTAAAGCAACTGTTCGGGTATTGAAATCATCATTTACTGTTCCATCATCCCAATAAGGCATATCTACCCGAACCCCAATGGCTACACGGAAGTCATCTGAAAAATCGATCTCATCCTGTGCATAGAATCCAGCCTGGAATGTTTTGAAATCTGCTGATCCTGCAGATCTATCACCTACAATATTTGATCCTACCAGCGAATACCCGTGTTGGTATACATCGGCATCCTGACCTGTAAGGAATTGGTTCAGACCAGTAGAGAGTAAATTCCCCATGTCATCAAACTGATCTTCAAAAGTGTAGTCTCCAAAGTTAAATGCAAAGAACAGGTTCTTTACTGTTGCCCATTCAAAGTTTGCTCCTAAGGTAAACGTATGTCGACCCGAATAGATCTCAAAGTTATCTGTGATCGTGAAGACATCCTGATCTAACAAGTTAGCAGTAGAGAAGGGTTCTGCTCCAAAGGAGATCGTTCCCCCGCCATCCTGAATATCTACAGTTGGGAATTCTTGCCCTTGGGGATCCCTGTCGTCCTGTACAGCAGTATACCCTATTACCAGGCTATTGGCAAACTCGTCTCCAAAACGAGAAGTTATCTCCAGGGCTGTGCTATTCGTTGAAGTTTCGAAGTATTCGGATCCGTTTATAAATCCAATATTTCGATTTCCTGAATTTCTTGCCTCTAAATTCTTTGCACCTACATAGCTATGGCGCAGTGATAGATTATGATCCTCGTTTATATTCCAATCGAACTTCGCGGTCAATTTATCACTTTCCAGTGTACGTGTATTGTTATCAAAGATCCCAGGGTTATACCCATACGTGCTTTGAAGGAAAGAAGACAATCCGTCTATATCAGCTAAAGATGATCGTCCAGTATAATTACTGAAATTAAATGGCTGCGGTTCTTCGCGATCTTCGCGTTCATAATTAATAAATATAAATGCCTTGTCCTTAACAATCGGACCCCCGACGCGGACACCCCAAGTGGTAGCGCTGAAATCGGCTAATTTCTCGCGTTCTTCTCCGTCGCCCACTAGATCAGGTGGCGTTTTGCCGGCAAGGCTTTCTCTACGCGCGAATGCATAGGCAGAACCTTCCCAATCATTAGATCCTGAACGCGTGATCGCATTGATCGATCCTCCAGAGAA
>JAHHLF010000365.1 GCA_018679315.1 Bacteroidia bacterium
ATAGCAGGATCTATCCCACGTTTATTCAAAAATAATGGGGTAAAAGTTCCTATGAAACCGGCTACAACGATCACGACGATCAAGCTTATCGAGATTGCCAATGCCGTAGGCAAGCTTCCTTTCCAAACCCAGGTAAACAAAAGTAATATGGCGGCCAGTATCACACCATTTAAGGTGGCCAGGAGTACTTCCTTTACGAGTCGGTTTGAGATACTTCCTCTTAAATCGTCATTGGCCAATCCCTGCACAATAATGGCACTTGACTGCACACCCACATTTCCTGCCATAGCCGCAATTAATGGCGTAAAAAAGAATAAAATAGCATGCTGGCTGATCATTTCTTCAAAGCCACCCATTATGGCCGCAGCACCCACACCGCCTATTAGTCCGAGGAATAACCAGGGGAGTCGCGCGCGCGTCAGGTCCCAGATACTATCATCTGCTTCTACAGACTGTGAAATACCGGCGGCAAGCTGGTAATCCTTATCAGCTTCCTCCCGGATCACATCTACAATATCATCAATAGTAATTCGGCCTACTAATCGGCCCAGGTCATCTATTACCGGTATGGCTTCCAGGTCATATTTCGACATGACCTTGGCTACTTCTTCAGGATCTTCATTCACATTCACCGAATCCACTTTAGGGATATAGACATCCCGGATCGGAGTAGTGGTCGAAGTTGTCAGCAAGTCCTTGAGCGAGAGTCGGCCAAGAAGCCTTTCCTGGTCATCTACTACATAGATGGAATGAACTCGGGTCACGTTTTCCGCCTGTGCGCGCATCTCTTTTACGCAGGTAAGCACATTCCAGTTTTCATTGACCCTGACCATCTCTTTTGCCATGAGTCCGCCTGCAGAATCTTCCGGATATTTGAGGAGTTCAACAATATCCTGGGCGTGCTCGCGGTCTTCGATCTCAGAGATCACTTCCTGAACGATATCATCCGGCAATGCGGCAATAATATCTGCGGCATCATCCGAGTCGAGTTCCTCTATCTCCTCCGCGATCTCTTTTGAAGAAAGGTTATTGAGAACGGCCTCTCTCACATCATCATCTAATTCTGTAAGTACATCAGATGTTTTGTCGCTATCTAAGAGTTTGATCAAATAGACGGCCTGATCCTCATTGAGCTCATTTGCGATCTCGGCCACATCGGCATAATGGATCTCTTCCATAAGGGATACTAAATTAGAATCCTTATGGTCTGTGATCAGATCTTGGATCTGTTCTAAAAGCTCATCTGTTAGCTTAAATGGTGCCATCTTCTATCTTCACCGTCAGGGCGATAAATTCAGCTACGCTGAGTTGCTCCGGACGCCGGTCAAAGATAGCATCTTCTGTGAGATTTTTTGGGAGTTGCAGGCTTTTTAGACTATTGCGCAACGTTTTTCGTCTTTGATTGAATGCTGTCTTCACTACTTTGAAAAACAGGGTTTCGGAACAAGGGAGTTCTGCCTCTTTTTTTCGCTCCAGACGTAGCACACCAGATTCAACTTTTGGTGGCGGGTTAAAGGCATCGGGCGGAACCGTAAACAGAAATTCAGCCTTGTAAAAAGCCTGGACTAAAACAGATAAAATACCATATTTTTTGCTGCCTTCCCGTTCGCAAATACGCTCTGCGACCTCTTTCTGGAACATACCGGCAAATTCGGGTACTAAATGACGGTTTTCCAGCATTTTAAACACTATTTGAGTAGAGATATTATAGGGAAAATTACCAATTATACCAAAAGGTTTATTATTTGTAATGCTTTGTAAATCAGATTTTAAAAAGTTCTCCTCAAAGATATTGACATTTAATCGTGTATTGTTATCCGCCGAATCTATTTCACTCAGCCACTGCTTAAGATACCGGACGGAATCTCTATCAATTTCAAAGAGAATAAGGTGCTTTTTCAGGTGTAGTAGGTGGGTGGTAAGCAAACCTGTTCCTGGTCCCACCTCAATTAATATATCATAATCAATTCCTTTCAGCGTATTGGCAATACGTTTGGCGATTTCCCTGTCCTTCAGGAAATGCTGACCCAAGTGCTTCTTTGGTTGTACGGCTGATCTGTGCTTACTAG
>JAHHLF010000021.1 GCA_018679315.1 Bacteroidia bacterium
GAATTCAAGGGAATAGACTTAAAAGGCTATCGCGACGGATTCTTAGGTCCCGGAGACAAGGAAGCATTATTAGCAGAATTTAAATCGATTCAGCCCAACATTATTTTTGTAGCTATGGGGAGCCCGAAACAAGAGTTCTTAATGGACGAGTTGATAAAGCAATACCCAGCACTTTATATGGGATTAGGGGGCAGTTTTGATGTATACTCGGGCAACAAAAAAAGAGCGCCTAAGTTGTTTATTAAACTTGGGCTTGAATGGTTTTACCGGCTATTGCAGGAACCTTCTCGATGGCGAAGGCAATTGGCGTATTTTGTCTTTTTCTGGAGAATGATCACCAAGCAACTATAGCATTTTGCCTTCTTTATCTGGGTGCTTACTGTATTCAGATAAATTATGTCTTATTTTTGAAAAAATTAGAGGAGCATGATTTTTAGGAAAGGCACATATTCTGGCATAATCTCGCCCTTTTCCTATTTGATCGATATTCTAATCATCAATTTTTTTGCCAACCTGCTGCCGATCAATATTAATGAAACACTTTTGTTTCATACGTATATTACTTTGGGCTGGGTAGTAATTGCTCTGATGGTAGAGTTTTATGTGATCTACAGATATACTAAGGTCACTCATATTCTTAAACTATTATTCCGGCAGTTCTTTTTCTACTTTTTGATATTGTATGCATTCATAGGATTTTTCAAACAACCCCTAATGAGCAGACTGGCGCTGGCGCAATATGTCGTATTTGTCTTCCTTGCTATCTCCTCTATAAAATTGATCAGTTACTTCCTGTTGATGAAGTACAGGGAGAAGATAAAAGGGAATATCAGGAATGTAGTCGTGATAGGAAAAAACTCCAAAACCGAACAACTGATCAAGATGTTTAAAGAGCGTACAGAATATGGTTATCATTTTGTAGGTCAATTCTCG
This sequence comes from Bacteroidia bacterium, assembly GCA_018679315.1. Lineage (GTDB taxonomy): Bacteria > Bacteroidota > Bacteroidia > Flavobacteriales > Flavobacteriaceae > HDS-28. The sequence continues at coordinate 934 of JAHHLF010000021.1, forward strand.
GTCGATGAAAATTTTTCTTTACAGGATTGTTTCGATTACATTCATGATAGTGATATAGAGGAGATCTACTGCTCCGTAGCCGAGCTCAATGATCAGGACATAGCCGATCTTATTGATTTTGCAGACAATAATTTAAAGACGATTAAATTCCTGCCTGATAATAAAAGGATCTTCTCCAAGAAATTACAATTTGAATATTATGACTACCTCCCTATTTTATCGCTTCGGGACATTCCATTGCACAACCCTATAAATGCACTGCTAAAAAGAACATTTGATATTGTTTTCTCGGTTATTATCATTTTTGGATTTTTGATTTGGTTTGCTCCATTACTGGCATTGCTCATTTTCATAGAATCGCCGGGGCCGGTATATTTTATTCAGAACCGTACAGGGTTTGATAATAATGAATTTGCCTGTTTTAAATTTCGGTCTATGACCATGAACACCTATGCAGATAGCATACAAGCTGGAAAAAATGATAACCGCGTCACCAGGATAGGGAGGTTTATACGAAAAACAAGCATAGATGAGCTACCCCAGTTTTACAACGTGCTAATTGGCAATATGTCAGTTGTGGGTCCTCGACCTCATATGGTTAAACACACCTATGAATATGCCAGCAGGGTAGATAAATATATGTTACGCCATTTTGTAAAACCGGGGATCACCGGATTAGCCCAGGTAAGAGGGTATCGGGGCGAGATCGAAACGGATAGTGATATTCTGGGGCGCATCAAATTTGATATTTTCTATGTCGAAAACTGGTCGTTTTTTCTCGATCTAAAAATCTTGGTTCAGACTATTTTGAATATCTTCTCAGGGGAGGAGAAAGCCTACTAAGAATGTTCAGAATCTTTCCTTAAAGTCCAGTTGAAACAATTCGTTAAAAATTACGTTGTATTAATTGGTTTGCAGGGATGCGGCACGTAATTTTGCGGCCATTGCAAGCTTAAAAAGAACTACCTTAATTTTAAAGCATGAAAATTTCTGTTATTGGGACCGGCTATGTGGGCTTGGTTACTGGTACTTGCCTGGCTGAAACTGGTAATGAAGTCGTTTGTGTTGACATCGACGAACGCAAGGTGAAGCAAATGCAAGAAGGGGAAGTCCCCATTTATGAACCTCATCTCGATGTGCTATTTGAGCGTAATATAAATGCCGATAGATTAAGTTTTACAACCTCCCTCCAGGAAGGATTAGAGCATGGAGAAATTATCTTTCTTGCTCTGCCAACTCCGGAAGATGAAGATGGTTCTGCAGATCTGAAATACGTCCTTGGCGTAGCTGATGAGATCGGCCAGCTTATTAAAACTTATAAGGTTATAGTAGATAAAAGTACGGTGCCCGTTGGGACATCTGAACGAGTTCATAACGCAATCAGTAAAAATGCGAGATGCGATTTTGATGTCGTCTCAAATCCTGAATTTCTAAGAGAAGGATTTGCTGTAGATGATTTCCTAAAGCCCGAACGAATTGTTGTAGGGTCTAGCTCTGCACGTGCTACAGAATTGATGCAAAAGCTGTACAAACCTTTTGTACGATCCGGGAATCCCGTCATAATAATGGATGAGAAGTCGGCAGAGCTCACCAAGTATGCGGCAAATTCTTTCCTGGCCACCAAGATCACTTTTATGAATGAAATTGCCAACTTCTGTGAAGAAGTAGGGGCAGACGTAGATAAGGTAAGGATTGGTATGGGAACAGATTCCAGGATAGGAAAACGATTCCTATTCCCCGGCATTGGGTATGGAGGATCATGCTTTCCCAAAGACGTAAAAGCATTGCATAAATCCGGAAAGGATGTCGGCTATGATTTTGAGATCCTTGATTCAGTGATCAAGGTTAATAAGAAGCAGAAAACCATACTTATTCCTAAGATCCAAAAATACTTTAAGGGTAACCTTAAAGGCAAGAAAATTGGCATGTGGGGGCTGGCATTTAAACCTGAAACAGACGATATTCGTGAGGCACCAGCGTTGGATATCATAGATAAACTTCTAGAACAAGGAGCAGAGATCACAGCTTTTGATCCTGAAGCAATGCCGAATGTGCAACGAAAACTGGGCGACTCAATATCATTTGCGACCAGTATGTATGAAGCGCTTGAGGATGCAGATGCCTTGGTTATTTGTACTGAATGGGGCATGTTTAGAAATCCAAATTTCTCAATTATGAAGGAGAAGCTCTCAGATCATGTTATTTTTGACGGAAGAAACCTGTACGAACTACAGGAAATGCAGTCGGAAGGATTTCATTATGAGTCTATCGGGCGCTAAAGACAGGCAAACCAAAAGAAGATGAAACGAATTTTAATTACCGGAGCAGCTGGATTTTTAGGATCACACCTTTGTGATCGCTTTATCAAGGAAGGATACTATGTCTTTGGCATGGATAACCTCATCACCGGTGATCTTAAGAATATTGAGCATCTTTTTAAACTGGACACATTTGAATTTTATCACCACGATGTGACCAAGTTTGTCCATGTCCCCGGACAATTGCATTACATTCTGCATTTTGCTTCGCCTGCAAGCCCAATTGATTATTTAAAGATCCCGATCCAAACGTTGAAGGTGGGCGCACTCGGCACACACAACTTGCTAGGATTGGCAAAAGAAAAAGGCGCTCGTATACTTATTGCCTCTACTTCAGAGGTCTATGGAGACCCCTTGGTTCATCCTCAAACTGAAGAGTACTACGGCAATGTCAATACGATCGGGCCCAGAGGGGTATATGATGAAGCAAAGAGATTTCAGGAGTCTATTACAATGGCATATCACAGGTTCCATGGATTAGAAACACGGATCGTTCGGATTTTTAATACATACGGGCCCAGAATGCGACTAAATGATGGGCGCGTCATTCCCGCTTTTATGGGACAGGCGTTGAGAGGGGAAGATCTGACAGTCTTTGGAGACGGAGCACAAACACGTTCTTTCTGTTACGTGGATGATCAGATAGAAGGTATCTATCGCCTGCTCCTAAGTGATTATAGCCTGCCTATCAATATTGGTAATCCTCATGAAATCACTATCAAAGAATTTGCAGAAGAGATCATCAAACTAACTGGCACGGATCAAAAGATCATTTACAAACCCTTGCCAAAAGATGATCCATTACAGCGCCAGCCAGATATTACCAAGGCTAAAGAGATCTTGGGCTGGGAACCTAAAGTAGGTCGTGAGGAAGGAATGAAAAAAACCTATGACTACTTTAGAACACTTTCTAAAGAAGATCTTGAGAAAACGGAACACCGTGATTTTACGACGCGGAACAAGCGTTGATCAAAACACTTCAATTTAATCTTCATATTTACAGGGCTTACGTTGTTTTTGCGCAAATTCCCGCAAGATGAATGTACTTATACTCGGATCAGGCGGCAGAGAACATGCCCTGGCCTGGAAGATTGCACAAAGTCCTTTG
>JAHHLF010000278.1 GCA_018679315.1 Bacteroidia bacterium
TCCAGTTGAAGATAATCCTTCATCCAGATGTACTCTGCCTTGTCGAAACTTCCGCCAGAGAAATAAATAGGCCTTTTCCAATCGTTATTAGCGAGTATGTCGAGCATCATGATCCTGTTCTTTGGCAGTGCAGATTGAGGCAGATCAATATCAATGTAATCTACGATCTGGTCTGCATCTTTAAGTTTTACCAATCCGCTTTTTAGCACATTTTCTTTATTAACAGGAACCCGGATCTTATTGGTGGGGTAATAGACGATATCTAACGTGCTTTCCGGTAAGTCACTAATATCAATATCCTGTTTCCCAAGGATATATTTGAATTTAGTTTGGGGATTGTCACTCTGTATCCAGTTCATGAAATCCTTAATATCCCATCGTTTATCAGTAATACCCTGGTAATAGATGACATCCCTATTTCCATACCTGTAGAGTTCATGAGTGAGTTGTGAGGGTATGGGATCACTCTTGTATGCTTTACGCTTCATTTGATCTACATACCAATCTGTGGCAAATAGGCTTGTACATATAATGCGCACATCTGTTCGGAAATCCTCAATTTCCTGCACATACCAAAGCGGGAATGTATCATTATCACCAATCGTGAACAGCATGGCCCCGGCATCTTCCTGACATGAGGACAGGTATGCTTTCGCAGTGGCCTCGGCCGTGTAGCGGTTAGATCGGTCGTGATCATCCCAGTTTTGCGCAGCTAGGACTAAAGGAACGGCCAGGAGTGAAACAAGGATGACTGCTGGCGCTAAGATCTTGGGTTTGATCCATCGTTGAAATTCATCGAATAAGCCATAAACGCCCATCCCTATCCATAGGGCAAATATGTAAAAGGATCCAACCAGGGAATAATCCCTTTCCCGGGGTTGAAAGATCCCCGGATTGGTATAAAATTGAATGGCCAGACCTGTGAAGAGGAAGAAAACGAGCAATACCCAAAATTGCTTTGGGTTACGGGTAACCTGAAATACCAATCCGATGATACCCAGGATAAGGGGTAAAAAGAAATATGTATTTCTCCCTTTATTATCCAGAACATCTGAAGGCAGATTATCCTGAGTGCCTAGTCGAAGACTGTCAATGAAACCTATCCCGCTAAGCCATTCGCCATTCCCGTCGTAACGTCCTTGCACATCATTGCTCTTTCCAACGAAATTCCACATAAAATAGCGCCAGTACATATAGCCGAATTGAAATTGCCACATGTACTTGATGTTCTGCCATATGCTAGGTGGCTGTACTTCTATATAATCACTGAACTGACGCAGGAATGAGATATATTGCTCTTCATCGATCTCGCCATTGGCATAACCGGTTTTAATCTGGTTGACAGCTTGTCTCAGTTCTTCATTAGATGAAGTGACCCTGAATTCAAGGGCTCCAAAATACCGCATATAGTTCTCTGCATTCTGGTCGCTCCACATACGCGGTAGAAAGCCGCGATGATCTTTATTAGGACCCTGCATGGCGTCCTTGTATTTGTTGACAATTATATATTTTCCTAAGGCTTTGTCCTGTTCATACTTGGGCTTGTCGTCTATGTCCTCTCCTGCCGGGGCAAAAGCATCAGAATAGTAATTACCGTATACGGGACTATCTACACCGGGATATTGCTCTCTGTTGTAATAGGCCAGTAGCGAACGTGCATCCGATGGGTTATTTTCATTGACTACTACATTGGCATTAGCCCGGATAGGAAGCATTAGCCAGGAAGAGAACCCGAGGATCAAGAACATACCGCAGAGAACAAGAGTATTGGCCATTTTAAAGTTATTCCTTCGCGTATAGCGAAGACCGTAGTAAAATGCCGCGGCCATTAGCAATCCCATTATTAGGGTTCCCGAATTAAATGGGAGCCCTAAACTGTTTACAAAAAAGACCTCACTCCACCCAAATAGTTTTAGCACATAGGTAAGTGAAAACTTGTAGACCAGGATCAGGACACCTATCACAACTAGATTTGCGATCAAAAAGTTTTTGACCGTTGTTGTTTTATAACGCTTGAAATAATACAGGAGTCCGATAGAAGGAATAGCCAGGAATCCCATAAACTGGACCCCGAACGTGAGTCCGATCAAATAGGCTATCAATACCAGGTATTTATGACCTCTCGGTTCGTCAATATGATCGACCCATTTTAACCCTAGCCAAAGGAGGAGTGCCATGATCAAACTAGCCATTGCATAGACTTCAGTTTCCACTGCATTAAACCAAAAACTATCCGTAAACGTAAAAGCTAATGAACCAACAAGCCCACTTCCGAGAATGGCAATTGCCTGATTCTCTGTCAAAAGTTCTTTCCCGCTTTGCACCAACTTGCGCAGAAGATTGGTGATAGTCCAGAACATGAACAAAATGGTAAATGCACTGGAGACACCTGAAACATAGTTGACCATCTTAGCGATATTGTCTGCATCCATTGCAAACATTGAGAAGAAGGCACCGATCATTTGCAGTAGGGGAGCGCCGGGGGGATGTGCTACCTGCAGCTTGGCCGAGGTGGTGATGTATTCACCCGCATCCCAGAAGCTACCGGTGGGTTCTACAGTAATGCCGTAGACGATCAGGGCTATAAAAAAAACAACCCATCCTAAGAGGGTGTCCCATTTCAAAAAATTCTTTGAAAACATAGGTTGACAGAATTTCAGGTCGTCGCGAAATTACTAATTATATCCCGGACGCCTTCCTACTTTTTATAAACCTTTAACAGCCGAAACAGGTGATGAAATAAGGTATCGTATAATAATGTTTGACCAACCAAAGATTTGTTTTAAATTTGCACGCTCGATTAAAGCACTGGCCTATGGTGTAATTGGCAACACAGCTGGTTTTGGTCCAGTCGTTCTAGGTTCGAGTCCTAGTAGGCCAACAAAAAAACCCCCGGTAGTTTGACTTCCGGGGTTTTTAATTACCAAATTCCAAATTCCATCGTTTTTTTTGAATCATAAGCTGACTAAAGCCCGAAGAATGCGGCGATTTTTTTAAGCCCATTGGGGTCCTTCGTCTTCCGGCGGAGATTTATCTGATGTTTCTTCAGCTTGTTTCTCTTCTTCAATGGCTTCGTAGGCCTCATTCGGTGCATGAGATTCTTCATCCAATTGTTCAGGCGTGGAACTCATTTTCCTTTTGTCCTTGATCATAGCCCAAGTCATGATCAGGCTTGTACCGATAATAATGAATAACAAAATTCCCGGCTCAAATTCGGCAAGCTGTGCCTCAGGAGGTATCGCATAAAAAAGAAGTACTGTGATCAATCCGCGCGGTGCTACAAAAAGCTGGGGGAAAATATCCTTGCCCAAAAACGTTCGCAGCAAAACGAATCGGATGAGGTAAATGGAGGCTAATATCAATATGCTGATCAACAAGACCCGAACGCTTAAGAGCGTTGATAATACGATGGTGATACCAAAAACAACAAAGAAAAATGTGCGAACAACGAAAGCCGTTTCCAGGGTTATAATATGCAACTCTTTATAGATCTGTTTTGCCCGGTCTTCTTTTAAAAACTTTTTAAGTGGCCCTCCAAAAAAGAGTTTCATATTAGCAATGATCAAACCAAAAATGAGAATGATAATAAGAGAAGATAGATGTAGTTTCTTGCCCAAGGCATAGAGCAAAAGCAAGACAGCGATCAATAAGAATTGCTTAGCCTGGGATTTTATTCCTTGAAAAATGAGAATAATGGCATAACTGGCTACTACGGCAATGACGATTGTTAACAGAATGCTACCGGCAAATCCTGCTGCACCTGTGGCTTCGGCCGGGTTTAATTGGCCGACTAAAAAATAAAAAAGGATAATTCCGGCAATATCAGAAAAGGTGCTTTCGTATATGTGGAATTCCTTTTTTTCCTGTGACAGGCCGCCTACACTTGGAATGATAATAGCACTCGATAATATGGATAATGGTGTGGCATACAACCAGGCTTGCGGCATAGTCATACCCGGGATCAAAGCCTGTAGGATAAGTGCAGCAACCCAAGTAGATGCGCCTAGGCCCATAAGAGCGATCGCCATGGATTTCAATAAGATCCATACTTTATCCTTTTTTAGCTCCAATTCCAACGCCGCTTCAAGCACGATCATGATCAAGCCAACAATTCCTAAAACCTCCAGGGCTGGAAACAGGTCGGGCAACTGATCTACAAAAGCTTTTGCCACATATTGCAGAATGATACCCAATACAATTAGCATTAAGACAGCAGGAATATTGGTTTTTTTGGCAAGCCCGCTGAACCAAAATGATAGAATAAGGATTACCGAGGCTTCAATAATTAGGTTGTAAGAGGAGAATATATCCATCGAGGATGATTATAGGGTTCAATATTTTAAAAGTACTATTATTCTCTCATACTGTCTGCTTAAGTAATAAACAATACAGGCTCCATCTAACATAACCCAATTCAATGAAATGTTGTATATTTGCACCACTGAACGAATATCGATTGTATTCATGAGGGGACTACGGGTCCCCTCTTTTATTACACAAATTGCAACGAGCTTATAGGGCTTGAGTTCAGTGCCTGGCACTCAGAGGGATATCGATGGAACTTAAAGAGCGGGTTTTTTCACTACTGCAAGAAATCTTAGAGGAGCACGAAACTCTATTTTTGATCGATTTATCAGTCACTCCTGATCAGCGAATTAAGATAGTGATCGATGGTGATTCAGGGGTGAACTTGAAAGATTGTGTTCTTGTCAGCCGATCCATTGAGCAAACCCTCAGCGAGGACGATCTTGATTTTGCATTGGAGGTAACTTCAGCAGGAGCTACAACTCCCCTGGTCTTGGCCCGGCAGTATGCAAAACATATTGGAAGAAAACTCGAAGTACGGACCGAAGAAGGAAAATTCGAAGGTACGCTAACTCACTGCGATGAGAATCAGATCACGGTGGAGTGGAAATCGAGAGAGCCTAAGCTGGTGGGAAAAGGAAAAGTGACCGTATTAAACAAGCGGGACTTTCTGTTAAAAGATATTGAAGAAGCTAAAGTGAAACTAAAATTTTAAAAGCGATTTAAATGGAAAATATTGCGCTGATAGAATCCTTTTCGGAATTCAAAGATGACAAGTTCATTGATCGTGTGACCCTTATGGCCATTTTGGAAGATGTCTTCCGAAACGCTTTGAAGAAGAAATTTGGTTCTGATGAGAATTTTGACATTATCATAAATCCTGATAAAGGGGATTTAGAAATATGGAGAAACAGGATCGTTGTTGAGGACGGGAACGTGGAAGAACCCAATGAGCAGATCTCGCTTACTGAAGCTCGTAAGATTGAACCTGACTTTGAAGTTGGGGAAGATGTATCGGAAGAAGTAAAGTTGATCGACCTTGGACGAAGAGCGATATTGGCCCTGCGCCAAAACCTGATCTCAAAGATCCATGAGCACGATAATACAACAATATATAAGCAGTTTAAGGACCTCGAAGGGGAGATTTATACAGCTGAGGTACACCATATAAGGCATAAGGCTATTATCTTATTAGATGACGAAGGAAACGAGATCATTATGCCTAAAGAAAAGCAAATACCATCTGATTTCTTCCGTAAAGGAGACAATGTGCGAGGGATCATTGAGAGTGTCGAATTGAAGGGAAACAAACCGATGATCTTAATGTCAAGGACATCGCCCACCTTCCTGGAACAATTATTTCACCAGGAGATCCCTGAAGTTTTTGATGGCTTGATCAGTATTAAAAAGGCCGTGCGGATTCCAGGAGAAAAAGCTAAGGTAGCCGTTGACTCTTATGATGATAGAATAGACCCTGTAGGCGCATGTGTGGGGATGAAAGGATCTCGTATTCATGGTATAGTTCGTGAACTGGGCAATGAGAATATTGATGTGATCAATTGGACAAATAATCCGCAATTGATGGTAACACGTGCCTTGAGCCCGGCCAAAGTATCATCTGTCAAACTGAATGACGAGAATATGACAGCTCAGGTATACCTGAAACCAGAAGAAGTTTCTAAGGCCATTGGACGCGGCGGGCATAATATCAGGTTAGCCGGACAATTAACAGGCTATGAAATAGATGTATTCCGTGAAGGCGTCGAGGAAGATGTGGAACTGACAGAATTCTCCGATGAAATAGATGCATGGATCATAGAAGAATTTAAAAAGATAGGCTTAGACACGGCAAGAAGTGTGCTGGAACAAGAGCCTGGGGATTTAATTAAAAGAACCGATCTGGAGGAAGAAACCGTATCTGATGTTATACGGATCCTCAAAGAAGAGTTTGAAGATTAAATTCTATATTAGCGCATCCTTAAATAGAAGGTAAATAATTATATGCCAGATATAGCAAACATAAGGCTTAATAAAGTCCTGAGAGAATTAAATATCTCACTGGATAGGGCAGTGGAATTCCTTGCTTCCAAAGGTCACAAAGTGGAAGCAAGACCTACGACCAAAATCTCCAATGAGGTATACCAGGTGTTGCTGGATGAGTTCCAAACGGACATGAGCAAGAAGGTTGCTTCCAAGGAGGTGGGTGAGGAGAAAAGGAAAGAAAAAGAAGCGATTCGTTTGCAACTGGAACAAGAGCAGGAAGAAAAACGACTGGCTCGGGAAAAACGTGCGGCAGCCCGCGAAGTGGTCAAAGCAAAAGCCGAGTTGAGCGGTCCGAAGCAGGTAGGTAAAATAGATCTGGAACCTAAGAAAAAGGCAGAACCAACACCGGAACCGGAGGCTGAAATAAAATCACCGGAACCCGCC
>JAHHLF010000100.1 GCA_018679315.1 Bacteroidia bacterium
CAATTATGGCAACTTATCTTTCACCAAATTCAGCTAACTATTCCGGTAGATCCGGCACAGGATCAGACTATATACACGAACAAATACAGTTGGTGGATCTAAATGAAGATTTCCCGAAGATTCAAGAGAAATCTGTGGGAATATTGGGATATGCATGCGATGAAGGTGTACGAAGAAACCAGGGTCGGGTGGGAGCTGTAGAAGGACCAGATGCCATACGATCACAATTTGCTAAACTCCCTATTCATAGCAATAAAAAATCGCTCTTAGATACAGGTACCATAAGTTGTGCCGACACAGATCTCGAAGGCGCACAACAACTCACCGCTGAAAAAGTGTATCAGCTACTAAAGCATAATGTATTCCCGATCCTTCTTGGCGGAGGCCATGATATTGCCTGGGGCCATTTTATGGGTATTCACACCTTCCTTTGGCAAAGTGAGCAAATCGGTATCATAAATTTTGATGCGCACCTAGATCTTCGCAAACCGGGACCTCAAGGCAATTCAGGCACACCTTTCCTACAGATAGCCAGGCATGTTCAAAATGCAGGGCAAAAATTTCACTACCTCTGCCTGGGAGCCAGGAAGGATGCTAATAGCCAGGTATTGTTACAAACCGCAGAGGAATTGTCTGTTGACATAGTTTTCAGAGAGAATTTCCATCTGGATCAATTTCTACAGTTAGTTGAAAAGCTCAACGGTTTCCTCAAAGGAGTGGATCGGGTCTATGTAACGATAGACCTGGATGGCTTCTCTTCGGCCTATGCACCGGGCGTAAGTGCCCCCTCTCCTCTGGGTTTTGATACGGATATTGTCCTGTCCTGCCTGGAGAAAATTTTTGAAAGCAAAAAAGTGATCAGTTTAGATATTGCAGAAATGAATCCTGAGTACGATCAGGACAACCAAACTGCTAAATTAGCTGCCGGGTTAATGCATCAAATAATACACTGGATATAATTTTATTCCAACCAGGATTGGTGATAGGTGCCGTCGTCCAGATCAAGTGCAGCTTGTGTCAACTTTAGTGGCTTGAACGTATCGATCATTACGGCTAATTCCTCAGTTTTGCTCTTTCCAATACTCGCTTCATATGTACCCGGATGTGGACCATGGGGTATCCCTGCGGGATGTAAAGAAATATAGCCTCTATCGATATTATTCCGACTCATAAAGTCGCCATCTACATAATATAACACCTCATCCGAGTCGATATTCGAATGATTATAAGGAGCAGGAATTGCCTTCGGATGATAGTCGTATAATCGCGGAACAAAACTGCAAACTACATAGGCTGAAGTCTCAAAAGTCTGATGCACCGGCGGCGGTTGATGCACGCGCCCAGTGATCGGTTCAAAATCATGAATAGAGAATCCGTACGGATAATTATATCCATCCCATCCCACGACATCAAAAGGATGAGAGGCATAGATCATATGATGCAATTGCCCTTCCTTTTTCACTTTCATCAGAAACTCACCCTTTTCATCAAATGTTTGCAGATTTTGCGGCAATTTAAAATCCCGTTCACAAAATGGTGAATGCTCAAGATGCTGACCGAACCAGTTCCGATATCTTTTTGGAGTGTAGATAGGGTGATAGGATTCGGTAACTAATAACCTGTTCTTATCTGTATCGAAGTGGATCTGATAGATCATCCCCCGAGGAATCAGAATGTAATCCCCATATTCAAATGGGATCTCCCCTAAAAACGTTTTTAACACTCCGGAACCCTCATGAATAAATAGCAATTCATCGGCATCAGCATTTTTATAGAAATAATCGGTAACGGATTTTTTGGGTGCAGCGAGACCTATATGCACATCATTATTAAATAAAATTACTTGTCTGCTTTCCAGGTAGTCGTCCTCAGGTTTCAGTTCGAGTCCTTTCAAAAGGCGGGAAGTAATATTATGATCTACAGCTGCCTTCGGTGATACGTCAACAGCTTTCTGAACTTCCTTCACCATTGTTGGTCTGTGCACATGGTAAAGCAAGGATGACATGCCGTCAAAACCTATGGTCCCAAAGAGTTGTTCATAGTATAATGAGCCATCTGGTTTTTCAAAAACGGTATGTCGTTTATGAGGTATTTTTCCTAAAGAATGATATAGTGGCATAGACTAGATTTATCTACTAAAATTACGACAATTCTCAGGCATCTAAAACATCTTTGTCACAAATAAATGGAAAGAAAAAAAGCCTTCCAGAGGGCGATAATTATCGCCAGGAAAGCCTTTCATTGGTTGGTAATCCACTTCTAACCGTGGTTACCTCACCTTGCCCCGAATAATCGGGACACAACACAACAGTACAAAGATAGGAAAGCAATTTGACTTGCACATCATTTTACACATACCTGAGACGGTAACCAGGATCTGTTCTTACCATAAATCGTAAAAAATCGATCTTTAATCTATGTTGGTTTTGTAGGCTTTGTACGGTAAATATCTAATTTATCGGACTAGGTGTACTAGGACCTCCTTTTACCGACTCTTGTGCATCCTTTATCGTAAAATGCTAAATATCACTTATATAGACTCTAAATTTAGATTGACCTAAACCTACAACATGAACCTTAGAATTTTCTTCGCCCTATACGTGATAGTAAATCAGAGCATTTTAGCAACGGAACCTCATGAGTCTCTGTTAAGAGCCTCTGATTCTGCCCTAATTGCGAATATTATTCCTGCACCTGAGGAAGTCAACCAACCTTACTTATGGATCAAGAACAGGCAACTTGAAAATGGACTCGTTGAGAGCGCTGAAGGATCAAATTTTGTTTCCCTTTATGACAATGCTCTTGCCGCCATAGTGTACACGCTTCATGATGATCGTAAAAGCACGGAGAAGATCTTGGACTATTTTGACAATCGCCTGGAAACCGAATTCATCGAATTCGGAGGTGGATTCTATCAGTTCCGTCGTGGAGATGGAAGTCAGACACGACGAAAATGGATTGGTGACAACGCCTGGCTGTTAATTGCCATTAACTACTATTCAGAACGATTTTCAAGCGGTAAATACGACACTATGGCTTTGGCCATAGAGAATTGGCTTAGGGCACAACAAGACGAAGATGGAGGATTATGGGGAGGTGTGCAGGCTAATGGTAAAAGGATCCACAAGATCACCGAAGGTATCATAACGGCATATAATGCGGTTCCTGGCTATGACGATTTCCATCGCGGAATTTTAACATACCTGGAAAAAAATAGGTGGGATAAAAAAGAAAGCTTGTTTCTAGCATGGCCAGAAAATCCGAAATACCAATATGCAATGGATTTGCATTCGCTAGGATCACTCATCTATCCTACATTATCCAATGACCTATTACCGAAAGCCAACAGGTATGGCACCAAACAAATGTCTTCTGTAAACGGAAAACAAATTAATGGGTATTGTTTTGATGAGGATAAAGATGTTATCTGGTTGGAAGGAACAGCTCAGATGGCCCTTGCATTCAGACAGTCCGGTATGGAAGAAGAAGGGCAAGGATTGATCCAGGAAATCAAAAAAACCTTGATCTCTTCAAAGACCGACAATGCAGTTGCAGGTGTCCCCTATTCTGTTAATCAAGGCACTAATTATGGTACATCCAAACTTTGGGAACATGCAGACCGGGCCGCAGCAATTTCCTCCAGTGCCTGGTATGTCTTTGCCTTAAAGAACTTCAATCCTTTCAAGTTGAACGGGCAAAAGAATGTTCCTGCTAAGGACAAATTCTGGTTGCTTTAGACATTTAATATCCCTTTAACATGGAAATCTTGAAATTTTAAATAATTTCCATGGTATGTTTGATCGATACATGAGCTGGGTAGCCATTACCACTATGATCTTAGTCCTTGTGACTTTGATGGCATCTTTGGATTTTGCTTTTCGCTGGGTATTTTTTGCAACAATATTTGGACAAACTTGCCTGATTATCATGGTCCTTAAGGTCTTGAAAGCCGACCATCATTCAGAGAAAACATTTGATGATTTTTATGAAGATAATCCTATTGGCAGGCATCCCTAATTATTCGGGAAGTACGAGCATAGGAATTTTCGTGTGGAAGATGACTTTCTTGATGACAGGTTCCCGAAGCAATTCTTCCAGGAAGCCATGCTTGTAATGCACTAGGGATACCATATCTACTTCCATATCTTCCAAAAAGTGTTGGATCACTTTTGCCTTGTTCCCGTAATACGGCATCTCATGTGTGGTATATGTAAGCTTTGATAGATATTCTTCCAGAATACTCTTATTGGATTGTTGGT
>JAHHLF010000348.1 GCA_018679315.1 Bacteroidia bacterium
GATCAACCCGGAGGCTTCTGAAAAAAGGCTTGTTGCTGTTGGTAGATTTTCAACCGTAATATTAATGGTATTCAGTGCTGCTCTAGCGTTGTTGATGCAAAATGCAATGCAAATTTTTGATATGCTCCTCTTATTTGGCGCGGGTACAGGTCTAATTTTTATTCTACGTTGGTTTTGGTGGCGAATAAATGCGTGGACTGAAATTTCAGCCATGTTTGCCTCAGGTATTCTATCCATACTTTTGAAGGCAACACCCCTAGGTGATTTCTTCTTTAGTACTGATACTGGGATATTTCCTGATTGGGGAGAAATCCCTTTTGTAATGATAATAACCACAATTATATGGCTCACTGCTACTTTTGCCACTCAACCAGAATCCAAAGATGTACTGCGTTCTTTTTACAAGAAAATTCAGCCTGGAGGCCCTGGATGGAGTAAAGTGGTTGATGAGGCCAAAATAGATAATGTTGAGGTAGACTTGGGTGAAAAATGGAGCGTGCCCTCCGGAATTCTGGCTATGCTATTGGGCGTTGTTTTAATTTATACGATAATGTTCGCTACAGGACATTGGATTTATGGCCATACAACTTCGGCTTTGATTCTTACAGGCATTGCAATAGTTTCTGGATTCTCATTGATCAAAGCTTGGGGCCGAATGAAAGATGATATTTTATAAAATTTGCAATGAAGGAACGTGTTATTGCAGTAGACATATTCCGGGGCTTGACCATAGTGCTGATGATCCTTGTGAATACTCCGGGGACATGGTCTGCAGTTTACCCCCCATTATTGCATGCAGATTGGCACGGGTATACGCCAACAGACCTGGTTTTTCCCTTCTTTCTTTTTATAGTTGGCACATCCATTGTATTTGCCTATCAGAATAAAGCACCTAATTGGTTAACTCACCGTAAGATCATTGTCAGGACGCTTAAATTGCTGGGACTAGGTCTTTTCCTTGGTGCCTTTACGATCGATTTTCCTTTTATAGCGAATTTTGAGTCTATCAGATTTCCCGGAGTTCTTCAACGAATAGGCGTTGTATTCTTTTTCGCCTCTTTACTCTTTCTTCATTGCAATTGGCGCGTCCTGATCGGGATCTGCATTGCAATTCTTTTAGGATATTGGGTATGGCTGGGATTTATTCCTGTGTATGGAGAAGCCCCAACATTTGACAGAGCTCCGAATAATTGGGCGAATTATATTGACCTGAATTTGCTGGGCACTCATATGTACAAGGATGATTATGATCCCGAGGGGATTTTAAGCAGCCTTCCTTCTATAGCAACGGCATTATTGGGGGTCTTCACAGGGCTTATCCTCAGGTCAAAAACTCAAAGCAAGATCAAGTTTATGGTCTTAATTGGCGTGGCCTGCCTATTCCTTGGCTACATTTGGGATCTGGTTTTTCCAATCAACAAAGCCATCTGGACGAGTAGTTATGTTCTTGTGACTGCAGGTTGGGCAAATCTTGCTTTATGTCTTATCTACTATTTCACCGATTATAAGAAAATCCGTTTTGGCAGTATATTCAGCTATGCGGGTGCCAATGCGATCACCGTATATTTCTTATCAAGCTTTTTTACCAAGCTCTTTTATCTGATAAAGGTCAATGACTCTCAATCCCTACATGGATGGTTGTTTGACACCCTTTATACCTATGATTTCTTTTCCCTGAAATTTTCATCCATGCTATATGGATTAAGTGTGGCCGCATTCTATTGCCTCCTTGCCTATATAATGTATAAGAGGAAGATCTTTATTAAAGTTTAGGGACTAGCGCTCGAGAAACTTGGCGACATATTTGCCGATAATATCAAACTCAAGATTGACCACATGTCCTATTTTATAGGCGTTAAAGCGGGTATGTTCATAGGTGTAGGGAATAATAGCCACATCAAAGCTGTTCTGAGTGGAGTTTACAACGGTTAGACTAACCCCATCGATGCTTATGGAACCCTTTTCCACTGTGAGTAATTCCGGCACTGGATCATAGGCAAAGGAAAAAAACCAACTTCCGTCTTGTTCCTGGATCCCGGTGCATCGAGCAGTGGTATCTACATGCCCTTGTACCATATGACCATCTAAGCGATCCCCGATTTTCATCGCACGTTCCAAATTAACCTGATCGCCAACCTGCAATTCAGCTAAGGCCGACTTTTGCAAGGTTTCCTGTATAGCAGTTACAACATGCGCATCTCCCTCTATAGCGATCACCGTAAGACAAACGCCGTTATGAGATA
>JAHHLF010000297.1 GCA_018679315.1 Bacteroidia bacterium
GATCTCACTGGTACCCGTAGTGAGTTTAGCTTCCAGCAATTCATCTTCATCCCGGATATTGATGGCAATTATGCCATTTTGGCGGGGACGTGAATACTGCTCCAAACTCGTCTTCTTCACTGTACCCTTCTTTGTGGCCATGATCACAAAATGGCTATTTACATACTCTTCATCTTTAAGATCTTTGGTACAAATGAAAGCTTTCACTTTATCGTCTGGCGATAGGTTGATCAGGTTTTGTATAGCCCGACCTTTTGATGTCCGGCTTCCCTCTGGTATCTCAAAGACCCGCATCCAGAAGCATTGCCCTTTTTGGGTAAAGAACAACATGTACTGGTGATTGGTGCCCACAAATAAATGTTCCAGGAAATCTTCATTTCTTGTAGAGGATGCCTTTTGGCCTACTCCTCCCCTATGCTGGGTTTTGTATTCCGTAAGCGCTGTCCGCTTTATATAGCCGGCATGCGAAATCGTGATCACAACCTGTTCGTCTGGGATCATGTCTTCAATACTAAGATCACCTCCTGCGTAGTTGATCTCAGAACGCCGCTCATCCCCGTATTTTTCCTTTACTTCTAGTAGTTCCTCTTTGATAATGTTCATTCTGCGATCCTTATTATCGAGAATATCCTTGAGGTCTGCTATAGTTATTATCAATTCGTCATATTCAGTTCGGAGCTTATCTTGTTCCAGTCCGGTCAACTGCCGAAGCCTCATTTCTACAATAGCCTTTGCCTGAACTTCAGTAAGCTTAAACCGCTCTATGAGTTTCTCCCGGGCTTCTTCCGGGTTGCTGGAGGCCTTGATCAAGGCGATTACCTCGTCAATATTATCCGAGGCTATAATGAGCCCTTCCAATATATGAGCTCTGTCTTCTGCCTTCTGTAATAGATACTTCGTTCTCCTAACAACTACTTCATGCCTGTGATCTACAAAATGTCCAATGATCTGCTTGACATTCAGGAGTTGCGGCCTGCCTTTAACAAGGGCAATATTATTAACACTGAAGGAACTCTGTAGTGCAGTGTATTTATAAAGCGTATTTAAAACGATATTGGGTATGGCATCCCTTTTAAGGACATACACAATGCGCATTCCTTTTCGATCCGATTCATCCCGAATCGTAGAAATACCATCTATTTTTTTATCATTGATCAGATCGGCCGTTTTCTTGATCATATCGGCTTTGTTGACCTGGAATGGGATCTCGGTCACAATAATGCTCTCTCTTCCCTGTACTTCTTCAAAAGAAGCTTTCCCCCGCATTACCACTCTACCCCTTCCGGTATGGAAGGCATCGCGTACACCATCGTATCCATATATGATACCCCCGGTTGGGAAATCTGGTGCTTTAATATGCGTGATCAATTCATCTATTTCAATCTCCGGATTATCGATATAGGCAATTGTGCCATCTACGACTTCGGCCAGGTTATGGGGTGGCATATTCGTTGCCATACCTACTGCGATACCTGAAGCTCCGTTTATCAATAGATTTGGGATCCGTGTAGGAAGGACAGTGGGTTCCTGGAGGGAATCGTCAAAATTTAACTGATGATCTACCGTTTCCTTATCAATATCGGAAAGCATTTCATCCGCGATCTTCCGCATTCTGGCTTCTGTATACCGCATTGCTGCGGGACTGTCGCCATCGATAGAACCAAAGTTTCCCTGTCCGTCTACCAACATATAACGCAGGCTCCACTCCTGTGCCATACGCACCATGGTATCATAGACCGAGGTGTCGCCGTGAGGGTGATATTTACCTAGAACTTCCCCGACAATACGGGCCGATTTTTTGTATGAACTATTAGATCTAACCCCTAATTCATGCATGCCATAGAGCACTCTGCGATGCACGGGTTTTAAACCGTCTCTGACATCGGGTAAGGCACGTGAAACTATGACCGACATTGAGTAATCAATGTAGGCCGATTTCATCTCATCATCAATATTAATGGGGATCAATTTCTCGCCTTCTGCCATCTATAAAATCTCGTGATTTTTGGATTTATAATAATGTGGCAATATACACAAAATCACTCCTTCGGGAGGCATTGAAAGTTGACTTTATTAAGGAATTTATT
>JAHHLF010000276.1 GCA_018679315.1 Bacteroidia bacterium
ACCAATATCATCCTGGGCCCAAAGGCTTCCCTGTATTGCCAGGGCAAGCGCGACTCCGATAAAATGCTTTACGTACTTCATGTGTTCTTTCTTAATTTCCGTCTGTCGGTACCGACGAATTACGCTGTGCTTCCTTTGCCTTGATAATATCGAGTTCATTCCGGGCTACTGTCACAATATCCGGGAATGCTTCAAAATTACTTATCACACTTTCCAATATATAAGTGGCCTGGAAGGCATCGTCTAATTCATAGTAGTTTTTTGCCATCAGGATCAATCCTTTCCCACCCCATTCCTTATAAGAGGCATAATCACTTGCCAGTTTTTGGACAACTGTGTTAGAGCGCTCATACAATTGATCTTTATGATCAAAATAAGCCTCATAATACAACGCTTCTGCTGCAATTGCTCCGGTAGCAATGGGCTTAACACGCGCATAGGCGGTTTTTGCCCTTTCTTCATCTCCAAGGGCAATCGCCGTTCTGGCGATCATAATTCGCGCATCACTCTTTATTCTATTGTCTATCCCGGGTGTATTTTCAACGACCTCAGCATAGGCCAAAGTCTTCTCGTAATTACCTTGCTGGTAATACCCTTTCATCAAATTGGATTGGGCAAAAGTCCGGTTCTGATCTATATCGGCCATGCTTTCCAGATCCAGCAGGTATGGCATCGCCTGGTCATACTTATCCTCACTCACATAGATCTCACAAACCCTTGTCAGGGCCTGTTCAAAGGAGGCTCCGGAACCCGTGTCTACAACGGATTTATAATGGGGCAAGGCAGCGGCTGCATCATTCTTTTCAAAGTATAACTGCGCCAGACTAAAATGTGCCTCGGTCCTGTGCAATCCATTTGGAAAATCAGCCAGATAGTTTCTCAGGCTTTTAATGGCTTGTTCTTTATTCCCATCCAATAGCTGCCGACTAGCAGATTCATAACTGGCATTATCCAATTCTGAATCCGTTACTTCCACAAAATCCAGATCTTTTACCCAATTTGCATATTCACGAACGCGACCTTCTTCTACATAAATGAGCTTTGCTGTACTCACGGCCTGCACTGCTTCCTGACTGTTCGGGTATTGGCGCACTACATTTTTAAACTTATCCAGTGCCTGATCATTCCTGCTGGCATTGTAATGAACCAGGCCTTGCCGCAGAAGGGAAACGGGTACTAATGCACTTCTGTTAAATCGCTCTATCAATTGATCATAAGCCCGAAGACCCAGGTTATCCTGTCCGTTTTTTACATGGGTATTTCCCAGTTCAAAGAGGGCATCATCCCTATAGGAAGAGTTTGGGAATCGACTCACAAACCTATCGAGTGTACTGATCTTTTCACTTGAATTTCCCATGAATCCATGACACATGGCTTCCTGATAAGCCGCATAATCCTTTTCTTTTCCATTAGCAGACTGAACTTGTTCATAGGCCCGGATCGCCGGATTGTACTGTCGTGAGACAAAGTAACTGTCACCCAGCCTTGCATAAGCATCCTGAGCTTTATTTCCAGAAGAATTGGATTTTACATAGGCATTAAAATGATCAGCTGAAGTACTGTAATCCTTTAATTTGAAAGCGGCATACCCCCTATTGTACTGTATATCGCTATATTCATCAGTTAGCGATGCATTTGAGAAGCGTGCAAAATCGGCATACAGGCCTGATGCTTCCTCAAAACGATTTAGCATATAAGCCGATTCCCCTTTCCAATAGGTGGATCTTGCCTCCAGCAACCGATCCGAATTGTTGGATAAAGATTTGCTAAACGATTCGTAGGCTTTGGCATAATCTGATTCCTGAAATTGTTCTATGCCCAGATAAAAGGCTACCTTCTGAAAGGTCAATTCGTCTGCGTATTCCTTGTTGTTCTCCAGAATGTCCAAAGCCCCTTGAAAATTTCGGGAGGTGATATAAGAATCTACTAAGAGCTCACGAATTTCATTTTCATGCGTATCTCCCGGATAGGTTTCAAGATACGTTGTCAACACTTGTGGTACAGGCTCATAGGCATTCCCTATGTCATAGCTTAGACGGGCATAATTGAGCAATGCATCCTTTTTAATATCTTCATTGAAGTCCATTTCAGATGCATTTCTAAAGGCATTGAGTGCCTCTTGCTTTTTTTCGAGATTTAGATAGCATTCTGCTAGATGGTAATAAGCGTTCTGGGCCACATCATTGTCACCGCCAATGATCTTGTTGAATTGCTGAATGGCGCTGGCGAAATCTGATTGTTTATAATAGCAATATCCCAGGAGATAGTAATCTGTATTACTCCATTTTCCTCTTTTGCCCTTATACTTCTGCAAATATGGGATCGCCGTATTGTATTGCTCCAGGTTGAAATAACTTTCTCCAATGATCTTATTAAGTTCTGATATTTCCTTCCTGTTAGCACTTGGCAGATAGTCTTCTGCCAGTTTAATGGCTTCCTCAAATTTTCCAAGCTTAAAATTGAGGTCTGCCTGATAATAAGCTAATTTCTCCCCTAGTAGTTCCGGGTCTGTGATCTCATCGAATCGCTCACTGGCTTCATCGTAATCATCTTGCTGATAAGCAATAAATCCCAGATAATACTTTGCCTGAGATCCATAGACCGGGGAGTTGGTGACTCTGCGCAAATAGCGTTCCGCCTCCTCTGGTTTGCGGGAAGAATAGAGCGCATATCCCATATTGAAGGTATATCTGTCAACATCGCCTCTTGCCATAGATGACTGGTCTACTCTTTTATACCATTTAAGCGCATACGGATATTTGCCATTTTCAAAATAGTAATCCGCCACATCCAGAAAGGCCGAATTCCGTTTTGTAGAAGTCGGATAATCGGCAACAAAATCCTCCATAAGCCTGTCTGCCCCAACCTGGTTCAGTCGGACTGCTGCATTAGCCACATAGTAAGCACTATTGGCTTTAGTTTCTTCGTCCTCGGTCTCGGCCTTGACTTTTTCAAATAAAGTTTGAGCCGCCTGGTACTGTTTTGTGTTATAAAGGGTGAGCGCCTCCTGATAGACTTTGTTGTCGTGGGTATAGATCCGGGATTCCTGCGCACTCGAAAGATGCACAATCCCAAGTAAGGCCGCAATTAGGGCAAGGTTCTCGATTCGCATAGTGTTCGGGCAATTAGGTCCTGCCAAATTTTTTCTAATAACGTCAAATATTGTTCCGAAGTATGTTTCTCTTTCAATTAAAATAAATTTGACCCTGTCAGGGCACCAGTTATTGGGGAACTTATTACTTTTATATCAACAAAAATGCTATGGCCGAAAATATCCTCATGCTGAAAGATGTCGCCGTCTACCAGGGCGATACGATGATCCTCAAAGATGTAACCCTTGAGGTGAAGAAAGGCGAGTTCGTTTATCTTATCGGAAAAACCGGAAGCGGGAAAAGTAGTTTTATGAAAACGCTTTATGCCGATATACCCTTAAAGGAAGGGAATGGGCGAGTTGTTGGATTTAACCTTAAAACGCTTGAAGAAAAGAACATCCCGCATTTACGCAGGAAACTCGGGATCGTATTCCAGGATTTTAAGCTTCTTCCTGACAGGACGATAAACAAGAACTTAGAATTTGTTCTGCGTGCAACGGGATGGGAAGATCCGGAAGCGATGGCCCAAAAGATCGAGGATGTCTTAGCGCGTGTTGGCATGAAGACCAAAGGCTTTAAGTTTCCACATGAACTCTCCGGAGGGGAACAACAACGGGTGGCCATAGCCCGGGCTTTGCTCAATGATCCCGAATTGATCCTGGCCGATGAACCTACAGGAAACCTGGATCCACAGACCAGCGTTGAAGTCATGAAAGTGATGCAGGAATTAAACAAAGCTGGCAATACCATATTGATGGCCACTCATGATTATGCCTTACTTCTGAAATATCCGGCAAAAACCCTTAAATGCGAGGCTAACCGTGTTTTTGAAGTCATTCAAAAGGCAGTATAATAGCCCATAATCTATTTCTTATGATCCTTAGAAAGCATTCTCAGCAACCTGCCAAGAAGGTCAATCCATTCTTTGGACTACTCTTATTTCTGATCTCAATACTCTTATTATTATTTACGGGTCCGCTTGGTTTTATCTATGGCCTTCTTCACGGCCTTTTCACTCGTGGCTTTACAGGCATAGGTGAATATTTACTGAAAATTGCCATTTCTATCGATCAACTTGGGAATGTACTCATGCAGCATTTGCTCAATGCGATCTGGATTAAAAAGGACGGTTATTTATTTGGAAACAGGGACGAAACCATATCCAGTGCCTTGGGGAAGAACAAGGAAAAGAAGTCACTGACCGCTTTTGGGAAATTAATGGATAAAATCCTGGACTTCATTGACCCTGATCACAGTCTGAATTCTATTGACTATTACGTAGAGCCTATCGAGGAAATTAGTACTCCATAAGATACCTGAGTAGGCCCATCTTTGTGATTTTATTACATTTGCACGACTCTAAGTAGTTGGCAATTTATGATCGTATTAGGGATTGATATCGGTGGTTCTGGAATGAAAGGTGCTCTTGTAGACACCGAATCCGGTGAACGTATCTCAGAACGACATCGTATTCCCACGCCCAGGGATCGCAAACCTGGATCCATGGCGCAAGTTGTAAAGCAACTGGTCGATCATTTTAATCATAAAGGCCCTGTGGGCTGCGGCTTCCCGACCATAGTCAAACACGGAGTATGTATGTCTCCCGGAAATCTTCACAAATCCTGGGTCGGTGTAAATATCAAGGAATTATTTTCAGAAGCGACAGGCTTACCGGTAACCGTTGTTAATGATGCCGATGCAGCCGGCTATGCTGTGATGAATTACGGCCTGGGGAAAGGAAAGAAAGGGTTGGTTGTCATCATCACTATTGGGACTGGACTGGGTAGTGGCGCCTTTTTTAATGGCGAGTTACTCCCGAATTTTGAATTGGGGCAGATCCCCTACAAAAAATACGAGAAGATCGAACAGTGGGCTGCCGCCTCAATAAAAGAAAGGGAAGGATTAACTTTTAAAAAATGGGGGAAGCGCTTTAACACCTTCCTGCACTATGTAGAAATCCTTATATCCCCGGATCTGATCATATTAGGCGGAGGTACCGCAAAAAACTTTGATGAGTACAAGGAGTATCTTACTGTACAAACACCCGTCATTCCTGCTCACCTGGGAAATTTTGCCGGAATTATTGGTGCGGCCGCAGCTGCGCTACATCAGGCACCGATCGATTGATAAAAAATTCAATCGGATCTACTAATTACCTAAACGATTTTATTTCTTTTTCTGTCGACTTCCTTCAGAAGGATCTTGCGAAGGCGCAAATGCTTTGGCGTTACTTCTACATATTCATCTTTCTGAATGTATTCCAGGGCCTCTTCCAAGGAAAATTTAACGGCGGGTACGATCTTGGCTTTATCATCGGCTCCTGCTGATCGGACATTGGAACGTTTCTTGGTTTTAGTAACGTTGATAACCATATCATCTCCTCTGCTATTCTCTCCAATTACCTGGCC
>JAHHLF010000332.1 GCA_018679315.1 Bacteroidia bacterium
GTAAAAAGAGGCTCGAAACTATACCGCAATAGTATTGATGGCCTGGCCAAGCAGAACCTTGACCAGCTTAAGAAAAATAAAGGCAATGTTTACAAATTGTCAACCGAAGTAGAAGATTTGCGTGACCACTTGTTTTATTTTATTAAGAACCTGGAAGACAGTTCTACTGAGGCCAGTAATTTTTACATGAACATACTCGGATATCTGACAGACTTCACACAATCTATTGAATATATAACAAAGATCAGTCACAAACATGTCAATAACAATCATAAGAAACTTAAGTATAACCAGGTGAAAGATCTTACAGAGATCAATTCGGATCTGGAAAAACTATTGAGCAGTACTAAGCAGGCTTATGATAATCGTTCTTTTGAGGAGATCGGACTTATTTTGGATAAGAAACAAGAATTGTACGACAGGGTTTCGGAGAAGATCGCTGTCCAAATTGCCAGGACGCGGGAAGAAGATTCCAGTCCAAAAAATACAACCTTGTATTTCTCAATCCTTTTAGAGACTAAGGATCTCATCACGGCAACGAACAATTTATTACAGGAATATTACGACAAGGCCGATCTATATAATGACCCGGCTATTGTTCCGGTAGAATCAGCTGAAGTTGAAGAATAACGAAAGGCCGCTAAGCGGCCTTTTTCTTTTTCTCTTTTTTCTTCTTAATCCCGCTTTCAACCAAGGGGTCTCTATATCCATACAGGAGTTCTGCAACGTCGATCATATTTTTGATCAGACTATTTACATTGTCATGATCATTGACTAAAGAGGATGCCATGTCTGTGGTGATCTTGTCATCCTTGATCAACTCATTGATCTCCTTATTCCCTCGTTGAATATTTTTTTTCGCTTCTTCTCTCAATTCCGTTAATTTAAGACGATAGAATTCCTGATCCTTTTCGGTTCTAAATAAGTAAATGACCCGTAGCACTTTTACAACCTTCTTCCTGAACCCGTCGTACATCTTTTTTACTTCCTTGTTTTCCGAATACAGAAATTTGTTCACATTAAATCCTAAAGCTTGAACATCCCGAATAATTTCAACCATCTTTCTATTGGCTAATTTAATCTCCATAATACGATTGTTCTGAGCGTCTTTCATCTTGAGCGTGCTTTGCGCCCGCGTCGCAAACCGTATGATCTCCCCGTAAATACTTTTCACTTTAGTCAAATACAATTCCCGAACATCTGCTTTCAGGTCCGTCCTAGATCGCTTTACTACTTTCTTAGCTTTAAGGTCCGATCTTATATCTTCCCGATGAATATTCAAGCCATGAGCAACGATCTCAAAGATGGTATTCTTATACAAATACTTGCTTTCATCAACTAATGTGGCAATGGCTGTTTCAGGATACTTAAGCATTTTATCATTAAGAAATTTAGGCTCCTCAATGGCCTTTTCAGGAATAACTATGGCAGGCACCATGCGTTCGACAATCTTTGCCATGGGCTTGACAAACCAAACCAGAAAGAAAGTATTCAAAATATTAAACACGGTGTGAAAAAACGAGATCGCAACAGGAATGGCTGCCGCAGTGATATAAGGGTTCTCAGAGCCTGTTTTTTGGGATATCCAACTGATCATGTCCAGGAACGGATAAAAAACGATAAGCATCCAGACTACTCCGGCTATATTGAAAATTAAATGAGCCCTGGCTGTTTGTTTTGCCTGATAATTGGCCACCAGAGCTGCAATATTGGCCGTAATTGTCGTCCCGATATTCTCTCCCAATACCATAGCAGCTGCTAATTCAAATGGGATCCAGCCCTCAGCTGTCATAATGATCGTCAACGCCATTGTCGCACTCGAGGATTGTATGACTACAGTAAGAAAAGTACCAATCAATAAAAATAAGAGTACTGACCAAAAACCACCTTCTGTATACTGGTTAAGAAAAGCCAGGATCTCCGGATTCGCATTGATATCTGGCATGGCTTCTTTTAAAAACTGAAGCCCAATAAATAACAATGCGAATCCAATAATAAAGCCTCCCCAATGCTTTGCTTTTTCTTTTTTAGAAAACGTAAAAAGAAAGCCAAAGCCCACTAATGGTAAGGCGATGGCGCTCATACTCACTTTAAAGCCCAGGATCGTTATTAGCCATGCCGTGATCGTTGTCCCAATATTGGCCCCCATGATCACGGAGATCGCCTCTGTTAAGGTTAGCAGGGAAGCATTAGAAAAGCTTACGACCATTAAGGTGGTAGCAGAGGAGGATTGTATAACGGAAGTGATCAGAAAACCCGTGACGATCCCAAGGAATCGATTAGAGGTCATTCGGGCCAATATACTGCGCATTTGATCTCCTGCCAGTTGCAATAATGCGTCGCTCATCACTTTCATGCCAAACAGGAAGAGCCCCAACGAGCCAATAAGCTCCAGAATGTCCGTTATTCCATATTCCATTTATACAACAGAATTATTGCTAAAAAACCAAGGTAATGATTTTGAAGAAATCCTTATTTCTCCGTAGCTCAGATATGCTCTAATTAAAAGATCAGGAGCCTTTATAAAAATTCATTTCATCCATATAGGCCCAGACCGCCTCGGGAAGCATGGCACGAATATCTTTCCCTTCTTTTCTGGCCTTTCGTATAAAAGTAGAGGAAATTTCCATTACTGGTGCTTCCGTCATATGTACTTTAGGGTGATCTGAAAAAGGTGTGTCTGAATGCTCAGTAATCCTGGGGTAAATATATATAGAGTAATTCTCAAGGATAGCCTCGTAATTCTTCCATTTGTGGAAATGCCGAAGATTATCCGACCCCATGATCAAGGAAAAGTCATGGTCTGCTCCATGCTTTTCTTCCAGGTGCACCAAGGTATTAATGGTATAGTTGGGTTGAGGTAGTTTAAACTCAATTGTGCTGACTTTCAAATTAGGATACTCCTTGATCGCCTCGTAGATCATTTGATACCTGTGGTTATTATCGAGCAGGGTTTTCTTCATTTTAAACGGACTCCGAGGCGTCAGTACAAACCATACCTCGTCCATTTCTGTGAATTCTGCCAGATACTGTGCGATCACAAGATGTCCCAGATGAATGGGGTTAAAGGTTCCGAAAAACAAGCCCACTTTTTTCACTAGTTAAAAACTTTATTCTTACTTGTCATCAAATTCAGGAGGAGGTGCTCCGACGTATTCGGCCACCATCCGATGCGCCTCGTGCAACGCCTCAGTTAAATCATAATTCTTGATCACCGCATCAAAAAGAGGTTCGGTTGCCAATTCCACAGAAGCTTTAGCAATACGCATATTGATCTTGTCATCACTCTCCGTACTTCTTTTTTTCAACCGGATCTTGAGTTCATCTATGCTAGGAGGCTTTACGAATACGGCGAGGGTCTGCTCCGGAAACTTTCGCTTAATACGCAATCCTCCCGCCACATCAATATCAAAGATCACATTTTTACCTTCCGCCCAGAGTCGCTCTACTTCGCTTTTCAGGGTTCCGTAAAAGTTATCCCGGTATACTTCTTCCCACTCGAGAAATTCCTCCTTTTTGATCTGCTCAATAAACTCTTCGGCACTCATGTAGTAATAATTCACCCCCTCCACTTCATCTCCTCTTTGGGGCCTTGATGTAGCTGAAACGGAAAAAGCCAGATTGAGTTCCGGTTGTTGCAACAGGTATTGTACGATGGTTGTTTTACCGCTGCCTGAAGGCGCAGAAAAAATGAGCAGCTTTCCCCCTTCCATCAGAGTACATTAAGCATTTGTTCCTTGACTTTCTCCAACTCATCCTTCATTTGCACTACTACTTGTTGTAAAGGGGCGTAGTTGGCCTTAGATCCTATGGTATTGATCTCTCTACCCAGTTCCTGGGTAATAAATCCAAGTTTTTTTCCATTGGAATCCGGAGTTTGCAGTGTTTCCAGAAAATAAGACATATGGTTTTTCAGTCTGACCTTTTCTTCGGTGATATCGTATTTTTCAAGATAGTAGATCAGTTCTTGTTCAAAACGATTTTCATCTACTTCGGTTTTCAATTCCTGAAGGGCCTTGGTCAAACGCTCGCGGATGGTTTCCTTTCGTTCGGGATCTAAACGCTCTACTTCTTCCATCAATTCCCCCAGGATGGCTAGTCGTTTTTCAAAATCAGCTTTTAATACGTCTCCTTCACTGCGGCGGAAATTCTGTATCTCAACGAGGGCGGTATCCAGAGTGTTACATATAGATTTATATTCTTCTTCATCGACCTCGTTCCTATGGGTCCGCAAAGCATCAGGCAAACGCAAGGCCATTTCCATCAACTTAAGATCATTTCCGTCCGCAATCTCTTTCAGTTGATTCATATACTGCTGTACAACTCCTACATTAATATCTGCAGAAGCCTCCTGGCCAGTGTATTCCACATATAAACCAAAATCTACTTTCCCCCTCAGCAATTTTTTGGCGATCGTTTTTCTGAGCTCCAATTCCTTTTCCCTGTAGGCCACCGGCATACGGGCATTGATATCTAATGTCTTGCTATTGAGGGATTTTAACTCAATGGTGATCTTTTTAGTGGGAAGTTGAATGCTGTGTTTCCCAAATCCGGTCATGGATTGGATCATAAGTGCTGATTATATTGGCGCAAAGGTAACCAAAATTAGAGTTTTGATCTGGGGTTCCCATTTTTGTCGAAATGCGAATTCAGGTCCTTTTCACATAAGATCAGGCCTAAGATCAGGCCTGCCACTAACATCGCTGAAGAAATCGCAATAGCATAGGCATTCGGATAGATAAAATAAACGACCGCACTCATTGCAATACAGAGCAAACCCGTCCAAATGATCATTCGGGCCCCTATTTTATTGGCATAATCCCAAACGGTTTGATTGGCCATAGTCCGTTTGGTCCTATAGCCATACATAGGGTTTATCTTCTTAGGTGGATATTGGGCATAGATCACGCCTATGAGCGTCAATAATACCCCTTGTCCTGTTGTGAGCCAGAATACTATTTCCATAGAAGTTGAGGGAGAATCTTACACTATAGGTTTTTAACCTTGATATTTCTATAGGCTACAATGTCTCCGTGATCCTGCAAGCCGATCTTACCTGTTTGAGTTTTTGCAAATCCCGGCCAATCCGCAAATTTGGATTTGGCTATCATGCCTTCCCAAGCTTCACCTGAAGGTTCAAATTCCACGATCAGGACATCGTTCAAAACGACAGAGCCTTTGTTAGTATTATAATCAACGGTCAATACACAGCTATTCCATTCCCCTGCTGGTTTAGTAACATCTTCACTGGGAGCTACCATGTCATATAAAGAGCCCGCCGTATGTGTACCGCCACCGGCGCTGGCATCCGGATGCCCGGCATTGTCCAATACCTGGATCTCTGGACCCGTCTGATATGCTTCTGAAAATTGTTCATCTTCGACAACAGCCCAAAAGATACCGCTGTTTCCCGCTTCTGATACTTTCCACTCCAGGGCAAGAACAAAACTGTTGAATTCGTCTTTTGTGACAATGTTATAGCTCTCACCTTCGGGCCGGTTCTCCGGTGGGTAGAATACCATAGCTCCATCTTCTATTTTCCAGGTATCCGATACGCCATCTTGTAAGTATCCTTTCCAGGAATCGAAATTTGTACCATCAAAAAGCACCGTCCATTCGTCCATTGATCCCGTATCCGATGTAGCTTCTGTTTCCTCCATGGCAGTTGAATCTTTAGTTTCTTTTTCTTTTTCCTTGCACTGAACAAAAAGTACAAGTAGTAGCAATCCTGCTATTTTTCTAATCATTTTTATGGTTAAAGTCCTAATATTCTTTTTAATTTTTCCTGATCAATATCGCCTCCGGCAAAATCATCAAAGGTCTTTTCAG
Source organism: Bacteroidia bacterium (assembly GCA_018679315.1). GTDB lineage: Bacteria > Bacteroidota > Bacteroidia > Flavobacteriales > Flavobacteriaceae > HDS-28. Next base: position 5,830 of record JAHHLF010000332.1, read on the forward strand.
TAGCTTCAATAATATGGTCCTTAATGAATTTGGCCCCTTCACGAGCTCCTTGTTCCGGGCTTTTTATACAACATTCCCATTCCATTACCGCCCATACGTCACAGCCGTATTCGGTGAGCTTGGAAAAGATCGTTTTAAAGTCGACATGTCCATCCCCCGGGGAGCGGTATCTTCCTGCCCTATCGCCCCAATCGTTATACCCCCCAAAAGCGCCTTTTTTCCCGGTCGGGTTAAATTCTGAATCCTTTACATGAAACGATTTTATGAACTCGTGGTAATGATCTATATACGTTATGTAGTCTAGTTGCTGAAGCACAAAATGGCTGGGGTCATAAAGTATATTTACCCGTTTGTGATTGCCGGTTGCTTCTAAGAAGCGCTCAAATGTATCCCCATCATGCAGATCTTCACCGGGGTGGATCTCATAACATACGTCCACGCCTTCTTTGTCATAGTGATCCAGTATGGGTTTCCATCTTTTAGCCAATTCTTCAAAGCCCATTTCCAAAAGTCCGGGTGGTCTTTGTGGCCAGGGATGCCATGTGTGCCACAATAAGGCCCCTGAAAAAGTAGCGTGTGCTTTTAGTCCAAGGCGCCTGCTGGCAGTTGCTGCCTTCTTCACCACATCTACGGCCCATTCAGTCCGGGCCTTAGGATTATTCTTTACGGCATCCGGGGCAAAATTGTCGAACATCAGATCATAAGCCGGGTGAACGGCAACTAATTGACCTTGAAGGTGCGTAGATAATTCCGTGATCTCCAGGCCATAACTATTGATCTTTCCTTTAAGCTCATCGCAGTAATCCTGACTCTCTGCTGCCTTATCAATATCGATAAGGAAGGATTCCCATGTTGGGATCTGAATGCCTTTATATCCTAAGTCTGATGCCCACTTGCACATTCCGTCCAACGAATTGAACGGCGCTTTCTCATCCACAAATTGCGCTAGAAAAACGGCCGGGCCTTTTATAGTCTTCATAAATATCCTTGTAAGTATTCAATAGGAATCCGTCTTGTAGGATTAGGGTAAATAATCCTATATTTAGCTTTCGTATCGGTTGCTGTTGGCTTCCTGGTATAAGTTATAAATATAAGGAATACCGTAAAAAAGCGTTACTATTAGTGCAACTCAATTGAGTTGGGTATAAAAACCTAATAACCAGTACTCTAATCAATGGAAAATAGATCTGCCAGAAATATGTGGGGCGATTATCTGGATAAGCATCTGGAACATGCTTTTGCAGAGGAACCCAAGGTTACGCATTTCTGTGATAATGAGAAAGATTCCAAAACGTGTTTGAAGCTGGTGCTTGCCGGTAAAAAAAGAGCGACAAGCCACTCCTTGCTTGGCCTTCAGAACAGAAAAGAAGTACTGCCTAAGATCGGAGATTTCACGATAATTACGGATTGGGAGGGCAAAGCCAAATGTATAATCCGCACTACTTCGGTAAGAATGAAGCCTTTTTTCAGTATTACTGATGAGTATGCCCGAATAGAGGGCGAAGGAGACGGCTCTCTTGAATATTGGAAGAAAACCCATTGGGACTATTACCAACGAGAGTTAGCGTCCTTTGGCCGGGTTCCAGTCGATAGTATGATCGTCGTTTGCGAGGAATTCGAGAAAGTATATCCCGTTTAGTCTTCCAGATCTATCCAAACATTACCCCCCTTGTGTGAAGCAACCGTAGCTTCCACAAAATTCAACCCGCGCACGCCATCTTCCATAGTAGGATATTCAGCAGGATCATAAGATTGACCCCTAATAGCTTTGGCTGCACCCAGATATATATTCGCCATGGAGTCAAAGATACCCTCGGGATGGCCTGGTGGTAATTTAGTTCCTGCCAGGGAAAGCTCAGAATTGTATCCATGCCCGGGCTTGTAGATCTGAGTGGGTTCCGTATCACTTAATTTGTATAGGAAATTGGGTTTTTCCTGTTCCCATCGAAAGGCAGCTTTTTCTCCATAAATAGCTATTGCCAGCCCATTTTCTTCTCCAGTTGCGACCTGACTCGCCCGGATTACTCCTTTGACATGTGAATCTAATCGTATCAACACATTGCCATCTACGTCCATCACATTATCGTCGTAGAGATAATTGAAATCCGCTAATAGGGATTTCACTTTTAAGCCGGTCGTATATTCGATCATATTAAATGCATGTGTGCCAATATCGCCCATACAACAGCTAATCCCGGCTTTCTCAGGATCGAGACGCCATACCGAAGCTCTTTGCTCCGGGTCGTGAATGACAGGGTTGATCCATCCCTGGTAGTATCGTGCATCAACTTTATGGATCTTACCCAGGGCACCCGCCTTGATCATTTCCTTCATTTGACGGACCATGGGATAACCGGTATAGGTATGTGTCAAAGCAAATACTTTGCCCGAAGCCCTGTGAATCGCCTGCAATTCATGTGCTTCTTCCAGGGTCATTGTCATGGGTTTTTCGCAAATCACATGAAAGCCATTTTCGAGTAATTTCCTGGCCATGGGATAATGCAAAAAATTTGGCGTAAGCACCGAACATACCTGGATACGCTGGTCTTCCGGCAACTTCATCTCCTCTTCAATAAATGTGTCAAAGTCTTTATATACCCTGTCTGTAGGTACATCGATCTCATTTGCAAACTCAAGGTTTCCTTCGTAATCGATACTAAAGACGCCTCCGACTATTTGATAGTTGTCATTAATAAAAGAAGCGATTCGATGAAGAATACCTATTAAGGAATCACCACCACCTCCAATGAGTCCAAGTCTTATTTTTTTTGGCATAGCTGGGTCTATTTTTTATATTCTATTTTCTCATTCTTGAACAGCAAAGCAAACAACACCGCCACGGCAAATGCGAAAACACCAGGGATACGCCAGATATCCTTCCATTCATGACTGTTTTCTGTCAAGGCATAGAAATCTGTGATCTGTCCGGCAACCCAAAATCCTATCAGCATACCCAAACCATAGGTTGCGAGCGTAATCAATCCCTGTGCAGAACTTTTGTATTTTTCTCCGGCCTTGCTATCCGTATAGATTTGGCCGGCTACAAAGAAGAAATCATAGCAGATCCCGTGAAGTGCAATACCCATTAAGAGCATGAATGCCAATTCACCGGCATTACCATAGGCAAAAAGCAAGTATCTAAGTGACCAGGCTAGCATGCCAAGAATCAAGGTATTTTTAAATCCAAATCGTGTAAAGAACCAAGGCAACAAGAGCATAAAGACAACTTCCGAAGCTTGTCCGATCGTCATCTTCCCTGCTACATTAGACACCCCTAATTC
>JAHHLF010000161.1 GCA_018679315.1 Bacteroidia bacterium
CGGGGCGTCGATCCTAATGAGTTGATCGATGAAGCATTGACCGCTGCCGATTTTTCAGGTGGCAGTGAGAGTGAATTAGCGGACAGTGATCTGTCATCTTTGTTTGGAATCGAACTGGAAACTGAAGATCTCCAACAAGCGCCCAAACCCAAGGCCCAAGGAAAAAAGGCCTCGAAGAAGAAAGCCCGATCTGCTAAAAAACGCGCAGTCAAAAAAGTTCCCAAGAAAAAGTAGCAGGGGTCATTGAAAGCGCCGGGATAAACCGGCTTGGAATAGTGAATGAAAAAGTCATACAGAGAAGACATAGCCAGTAGCTCTGGCCTCAATCCGTACGCTGGTATCGGTAACGATACGGGTGTAGCATCGGTGCGAGGAGACGCAGGCCAGCCATTGAGCTCCGACATCATCACTCTCGTGTGCCGATCTTGTAATGACATGGAGAAGGCAATATCTTCTGCGCCGCACTATGGCAAGGGGCAGAAGGACACGGCGGAGTCAAAGACCCTGAGCATGTGTCGAAATTCCAAGCGCGAGAACCGGGAGATCCTATTGGTCTCCACTGAAAAAGAAGGAAGAGTCTCCTTCACAGCCGAGCGGTCAGAGAACGTCACCGACGGTACTGCTGACATGAACGCCAATAGGAAGTCAGATGAGTTCGTACTACCGACGACGTCGGCGAACAAAGATGCGAATGAAGCATCTGCGGAGCCGATCGAGGAAAGGGACTCAGCCAAGAGGAACACCAATCAGGCTGCCTTGCCCCGAACGTTGAGTCGGAACAAACGCAAGTCACACGGGCTGCTTGGTGTGCGTAAAGCTGCTCTCCATAAGGGGAACGTTTTCGCGCTCGACTTAAGGCAGGAGCCGTATGAGGTAATACTTCACGTACGGATCTGTGCGGGGGGTCCCCGGTAACGGGGATTCCTACCGCAATTCGTTATGTTTATAATTGACATGCTGCATGTCTAATTAGATTTTTATGAAGAGTGTGTCGGCAATCCTCTAAAATTTTCTCTTCAAACCATAATCAGGGTGTCTATTCTCGTGTCTGACCACTAGAATTCGAGCTAGCCCGGGATAATCTTCATAGAGAATCAGATATGGGAATTGTTCTAAATTGGCTCTGCGAAACTTGGTGCTCTTCCAAAATCCATATCTTTGTGAATTTTTTTCAATTTTCGATAGATAAAGATTAAATTCGCTCCAGAATGCCTCTGCTAATTCATCTGAGATTGAGTAGTAGTGCTTCAAAATAGAATTTACATCTCTTTGGACAAATTTGTGAAATCGAACTGTCATTTCTTCAAATCAATCCCTGCAAAAAATTCTTCTTTACTTAAATCTTCCATCAATCCCTGTCTTACATCATCACTGCGCCTTTGAGCTTCTTCTAATATTGATTCTTCGTATAAAGCATCGGGTGCCGTTAATGTTTCGATTAATGTAGTAACAATCAAAGTACGATCTTTGATGGGAAGCTGCATTGCTTGCTCAATTAATTCCGTAGTACTCATATAAAACAACTTATAATGAAACATGTTGGATTCAATTATTATTTTGAGGATATGAACGGCGTCCAAAAGTACTGAAAAAACGAGCATTTGTAAATAATCAATAAGCATGATTAAGTTTAACTGAGTTCATGCATTGACACCTCTAGTTTACTAATAAAACATTTAATCAAAACATGACCGCGATCCATCCAAAGATATTCGTCGATGAAAAAGGAACTCCTAAGGAAGTACTCATCTCCTGGGAGGAATATCAAGGCCTTGTAGAAACGCTTGGCTTAGACCTTGATGAAGAATCTCAAAAAGACCTGATTGAAGCTAAAAAAGACTTGGAGGCAGGCAGTTGGGATGCTTTTGTGGACATCGACGAACTTTAACGATGGCGAATGTAAAGTTCCACCGACGTGCCCGGCAATATTTCAAACGGCTTCAACCGTCCTTGCAGAATACAATCAAGGAAAAGCTAAAGAAGCTTGCTGAAGACCCTGAAAATTATCCGGAGGTAAAAAAGATGGAAGGCAAGTGGGCTGGCTTTTACCGTATTCGGCATGGGAACTTGCGGATTATTTATCTTTACCCTCAGGACAAAGATTTAGTTCTTGTTACCCACATTGCTCCGCGTGGTGATATTTACAAAAGCCGCTAAGAAAAGGGAGGATTTTTTAGAGATAACTAGTTCCAAAGAGGACTTTTAGGTTGAAAAAATTATGAGAACAAGACGGACAAAAATTAATGGCGCAGTAGCTGTTTACCAC
>JAHHLF010000104.1 GCA_018679315.1 Bacteroidia bacterium
GGGTCGTCATGGAGAGGGATCAAATCATAATCCATAAAAAACGATTCGATATAATCTTTAATTTCAGGGTAGGCTTGGTTTAAATATGAAAAAGCCTTGTCCTTGTCCCCAAGCACGCTGTATAAATCCGCGATCCACCAATAATGGACATATTCGGTTGCTGCGTAATTAAGGTAATTGGAATCTTTTTTATCGAATCCGATAAAACCTTGCAATTCTAGTTGGGCTTGTTCTAATTTTCGATTTTTAACCAATAACTGAATATGTGCGTAATCTTTTAAATACGGCGGGAGTGAGGAAATCGCGATCTCGGCTCCCTGAAAGTCTCCTCTAAAGATTTTTAACATTGCCAGGTCTAAAGTTTTCCATTCCAACCACTCCGAGTTCATATTATTCAACCACCGGGTTGCTTCCTCAGGAGTCCCTCTGTACATCTCATGATTGGCCATTTGAGCGTTATACTCATTATTTTTAGGATCCAGAATGGCCGCTTTTTTATCATAGAAATAGGCATCCTCCACTCTATTAGTTCTACGATAACACCATCCCTGATACATGGCAACATCGGGATGGTTCTGCCCTTTTTCAATTGATTTATCTAAAAATTCTTGATAGGTCGAAAAATCGCGATCATGCCAACTTAAATTAGAAATCCATATATACCCCCAAGGGTCTTCGGGGTCCAGATCTATAGCTTTATAAGCAGCTTCTTTGGCAATAGCTAAACCCAATGGTCGTTCAAGAAGTCCCCAATAAATAGTTTTATGAAACGTAGTCTGTGCAAGCTTTGATTGTGAAGGTGAATAATCGGCATCAATAACTAAGGAGCGTTTGATCAATGAATCCGCCGTGATAACGGAATTCTTGGAAAAGGCTTCTTTAGTAAGCAGCTCATCAGCCTTTAAATACAATAAATAGGCCTCCGGATCTACTTTCTTTTTGCGTACATCCGTACTAGTTAGGGTTATATCAAGAAAAGCACCAACATTTTCAGCCACTTCATCATAAGTATTCAGAACATTTTCCAGACTATCATCAAATGTCTTGGACCAGATGGTAGTTCCCTCCTGTGAGTCTACCAGGTTTATACTGGCGCGGTATCGGTTATCAAATAACTGTACACTTCCTTCCAATACATAGCTAACGTCTAATTCTTCCGCGATGACTTCTATGCTTACTTCCTTATCCCTATATTGAAAAGAAGAGGTAGGGCTAATGAGTTTTAGATTCTTAGACCGTGCCAGGCGACTGTAAATACTACGGGCCAACCCATCTGAAAAATAGCGTTGGTCTTGTTTCGGGCTAAGGTCTTCAAAGGGCAGGATGGCCAGGGAATTGGTGAAATTCATCGCCAGGAATTCGTCTTCCAGAGTATCCACTTTGTCGCTTAACCGAAAGGTGTTTACCAGTAATAGAATGACCGCAATGGCCAATCCCCCTATGATCACCCGGTTCAAACCTAAATTCTTCTTTCGCGATACCTCGGCATCAAAAGGGACATCCTCTGTTTTCTGGATGCTCCCCCAGGAGAAATCATAGACCCAGGCCAGGATGAGCCAGATGGGGAAGCCCACAGCCAGCAACACGACAAGCCATTTTAGGAAAACCTCAGGTATCTTAAAGAGGGGCAAAACAGCTGTAGCCACTTCTGTAATCACCCAGGCTATGGCGAGATATGCAATCCCGGCCTTGACCACATGGCGGCGCTGGAGTTCTTTCCAGTATTTCTCGAATTGGCTCATCTCTTATTCGGGTCGGTGTGGAAATTCGTAATTAAATTCCTCGCTTAGTCGGTCGATATAGGCGTCCCAGCGGGGGTCATCATAGAGGTTTTTAAATTCTGGGAACGTAAAAAAATACTCAAGGGAAATCTTAACATAATCTTCAGCAGGTTTAAGATATTCAAATGCCAGGTTGTTTTCCCTGCGTTGAGCATGTACTACCGCTAGATAAAATGCGGTATTTAGATTCAAACTTTCATTATCAGGGAGTGCTTTTAATAAACCCAAGGTACTATCTGATTTGACAAAATCTCCTAAGGAGTTATATATTAGTGTTTGATTAAGTAGACGGGAATGATCGATGGGTGTTTTTGCTGAGTATTCCAACGCCTTCGTAAATTCACCTCTTAGATAATAAAGGTATCCGGCATCCCCTAAAAAATAGACATCGTCCGTCTCATATGCTTTGTTAAAGGCCCATTCCGCCCTATCCAGATCACCTAAAATAAAATTAGAGAATAAAATCCACTGGTAAGGTTCATTATTCTTAGGGTCAAGCGAAACAGATCGCTCACTATACTCTAAACAATCCTGCATACGGTTCTGACGCGCAGCATTATGAGCAGCATAATAATGTACATCAGCATTATGTGGAGATAGTTCTAAAGCTTTTTTCAATGCTTCTGTGGAGCCTTTAACATCTTTGGCATGCCATTGCCAGTTTGATACCCAGTTGTATCCGTAGTAATTCTCCGGGTCGAGTTCAACTGCCTTTCTAGCCGCTCTCAATCCAATATTTACAGCCTCATCAAATTCATATTCCAAGTAATAGAGCCCTTTGTGAAGTGTGGTCATACTTAAGGTAGTATGGGAAAGGGAATAGGTAGGATCTATTCGTATTGATTCACGAATAAGTGAGTCTGCATTCAACGCGCCTGCTTTGTTGTAGCCTTCCGAACGAATGGTGTCATTTGCCCTGAGATATAATAAGTAGGCCTCAGGATCTACCTTCCGTAGCTGGACATCTTTACTGATCAGGGTAATATTTAGATAACCCTCTACATTCTTGGATACCTCATCGTAGGTACTCAATACATTATCCAGGGTGTCGTCAAAAGTCTTGGACCAAATCGTCGATCCATCCTGAGAATCCACCAGGTTAATACTGGCCCGGAAGCGATCATCGAATAATTGCACGCTGCCCTCCAGGATATACCTCACCCCCAATTCCTCGGCAATCACTTCAATACTTACGTCTTTATCACGATAAAGGAAAGAGGAAGTAGGGCTAATGAGTTTTAAGTCTTTAGATTGAGCCAACCGTTCATAAATACTACGCGCCAGGCCATCCGAAAAATAACGCTGGTCCTGTTTTGGGCTCAGGTCTTCGAAGGGAAGGATGGCCAAGGAATTGGTGAAATTCATCGCGAGGAACTGGCCTTCAATATCATCTACCTTGTTGCTCAGCCGCAGGGTATTCACTACTAGTAATATGACCGCAATAGATAGTCCGCCGATGATCACCCGGTTCAGGCCCACATTCTTTTTGCGGGACACTTCGGCGTCAAAAGGCACGTCTTCTGTTTTCTGGATGCTGCCCCAGGAGAAATCATAGACCCATGCCAGGATCAGCCAGATGGGAAAGCCTACCGATAGGGTAATGATGGCGGTCTGCATCCAACCCGACCCCAGTTCAAAGGCATCCAATAAAAGGTCTAACACCTGGAGCACCAACCAGGCAACAACCAGGTAGGCCAGCCCTGCTTTAACGACATGTCTTCTTTGTAGTTCCCTCCAGTAGTGTTTGAATTTCATAATCAAAGACTGATTACAAATCTTTCAGAAAAACGCTCCGGGGGGATGGTTGTGAAAGAATTTTCTACTTAAATATAGAAAAAAGAGAGATTTGAAGCAAAATACTCTTTATCGGCTCAGGGAAAACTTTCAGCTATCAACTATCAACTTTCAACTGTCAACAATCCCCAAATTTAACATCCCACATTCCCTTCGAATTGATATATTTATGGCTTCCTTCGGGATTTGATGAAATTAACTAACAACTCCTTTATGAGAATTAAATTCCTGGCGCTGGCATTTTTTGTTTCAGTGGCCGCACTCGCACAGGATTATTTCCCCGATAATGACGGGGTGAAATCCAAAAACACCAACTACACTGCTTTTACGAATGCCAAGATCTATATAAGCCCCAACCAGGTGATCCAGAATGGAACCCTCCTGATAAAAGAAGGGAAAGTGGTTCAGGCTGGCAGTGCCATCCAAATCCCGGCAAATGCTATTCAAGTCGACCTTAGTGGGAAAAGCATTTATCCCTCTTTTGTGGATCCCTTTTCCAATTTTGGGGTCGAGAAGCCTAAAAGGGCTCCCGGACAGGGACGTTCCCCACAATACAATGCCAGCAGGGATGGTTTTTATTGGAATGACCATGTCATGCCGGAAAATAACGCTATTGACAAGTTCAAATACGATAAGAAAAAAGCGGAAGGCCTGTTAAAAGCAGGTTTCGGAGCGGTAAATACCCATATCCAGGACGGTATCGTTCGAGGGACAGGAGTTTTAGTCGCCCTTAATAATAAAGGTACAGATGCCAATCGGATCCTGGAGGATCAGTCGGCCCAATACCTAAGCTTCTCCAAAAGCGTAAAATCGCGGCAGTCCTACCCTACTTCCATAATGGGGTCTATGGCCTTATTACGCCAGCTATATTCTGATGCGAAATGGTATGCCGCCGGAAATGCAGACACAAAAGATCGTTCCCTGGAAGCACTCAATGCCAACAAAAACCTGGTACAGATCTTTGCAGCCGGGGACAGAGGGCATGCTTTACGCGCTGATGGAATTGGCGATGCCAATGGTATCCAATATGCCATCCTTGCCGGAGGAGACGAGTTTGAAGATATCGATGGGATGAAGGGAACCAATGCCTCCTTCATTGTTCCTTTAAAATTTCCTGATGCCTATGATGTCTCTGATCCCTATCACGCAGATTATGTTTCCCTGGAAGATATGCGATTCTGGAACCAGGCGCCCGGTAACCCAAAAGCGCTGGCAGAGAACGGCATTCCTTTTGCCTTTACGCTGCATGACTTGAAAGCGCCAAAAGACATGAAGGACCGTATCATGAAGGCTATAAAATATGGCCTCTCCAAAGAAAAAGCCCTGGAAGCGTTAACTACGGCCCCGGCACGCATCCTTGGTCAATCTGCTTCTTTGGGCAGTTTGCAACCAGGTGCACATGCCAACTTCCTCATCACATCGGGTGATCTATTTGAAAAAGAAACCACGCTCTATGAGAACTGGGTCCAGGGCCACAAATATGTGGTTACCGATATGACACAAAAAGATATCCGTGGTTCGTATGATCTCACAGCGGCCGGGGTCCCTTATTCCTTAACAATAAGTGGCAGTGCAGGCAAGCCTAAATTTGAGCTAAAGCAGGATACTATAAAGGTAGATTCCAAATTCACGTATTCCAAAAATTGGTTAGCTGGAACGTTTACACCTGAAGAAAAAGGAACATACCGACTCTCAGGACAAGTGGTGGATGATTCCGACAGCATAAAAGGACGTCTGGTTCTACCGAATGGCACAGAATCTTCCTTCTCCGCTAACAAGACAGCAGCACATGAGGAGAAGGAAAAAGAAGATAAGAAGGAGGAAGAGGCTCCTAAAGTGATGCCTGTGACCTATCCGAATATGGCCTATGGATTGACATCCAAACCTCAGCCTACAACTATCCTTTTTAAAAATGCTACCGTCTGGACAAATGAAGCCGAGGGTATTTTAGAGAATACGGATGTCCTTGTCAGGAATGGCAAGATCTCCAAAGTTGGGAAAGACCTTTCGGCAGGTAGCGCCCAGGTTGTTGATGCTACAGGCAAACACCTTACAGCAGGCATCATAGATGAGCATACCCATATTGCCGCACTATCGGTCAATGAAGCTGGACATAATTCCTCGGCGGAAGTCCGCATGTACGATGTAGTAGATCCTAATGATATCGGTATCTATCGCAATCTGGCAGGGGGTGTCACTGCTGTTCAATTGCTCCACGGTTCGGCCAATCCTATTGGTGGGCGTTCGGCTATACTCCGACTCAAATGGGGTGAGGATGCCGAAGGCATGCACTTTGAAGGCGCACCCAAGTTTATCAAGTTTGCATTGGGAGAAAACGTAAAACAAAGTAACTGGCAGAGCTTTTCAAGATTTCCACAAACCCGGATGGGTGTAGAGCAGGTCTTTATGAGCTATTTCCAGCAAGCGAAGGAATACGACACTAAAAAGAAAGCCGGTAAGCCCGTCCGTTATGACGAGGAACTGGAAGTGCTGGCACAAATTCTTAATGGGGAGCGTTTTATCTCCTGCCACTCCTATGTGCAAAGTGAGATCAATATGCTGATGAAAGTGGCCGAGAAATTTAATTTCCGCGTGAATACATTCACCCACATTTTGGAAGGCTACAAAGTAGCAGATAAAATGGCCGAACACGGTGTTGGCGGCTCTACTTTCAGTGATTGGTGGGCGTATAAGTATGAGGTAAACGATGCCATTCCCTATAATGCCGCCATTATGAACAAAGTTGGGGTGACCGTTGCCATCAATAGTGATGATGGTGAAATGTCGAGGCGACTCAACCAGGAAGCTGCTAAAACTGTCAAATATGGTGGTGTTTCTGAAGAAGATGCCTGGAAGATGGTCACTTTGAATCCGGCCAAATTGCTCCACCTTGACGATCGGGTTGGCAGTATCAAGGAAGGCAAAGATGCCGATGTCGTCCTGTGGACAGATCATCCGTTATCTATATATGCAAGAGCTGAGAAAACCCTGATCCAGGGAGCGGTGTATTTCGATATGGAAACCGATAAAAAGCATCGGGAAGCGATAAAGAAAGAACGCAGCGAATTGATAAGTATGATGCTTAAAGCCAAAGGCAACGGTGGCAAGACTCAGAAAGCAAAGCAGACAAAGAAACCCGAGTTTGAGTGTGAAACCCTTTAAAAAAGATCTGATGAAAAAAGTAACATCTATATATACGATTATTGCCGCATTCTTACTGGGTTCTATCGCTGTTAAGGCACAGCAAACGCCGGCGGATGCACAAGAAGGGACGATTAGTATAACCG
>JAHHLF010000033.1 GCA_018679315.1 Bacteroidia bacterium
CTGGGTGGAATGATCGTACTGCTTGGCATGATAGGCCTCTCTGTATTGCGTACCGATCTTATCACTGGATATCCGCTTATCGCTGCCGTCCTCATCCCCGGACTGATCTTTATCTGGCTGGGCTGGCCCTTTAAAAGCCAAGTACCCAGCAACTAAGAACTAAGAACCAGGAACCTGCCTGCCGGCAGGCAGGCTACCAACCAAGAAACCATACCAACTCTATGGTTCTCCTATAGGCATCCCATTCCCTTATGGTCTATCTTTGTTATGCTGACCATAGTTGTGTAATATAAAATCCCCCATTATGCGACAGAGCATGACAGAATCACCCGCAACAATGCCTATGGGACGCACTGATAAGTTGTTGGAACTCATCGGCATCTTCGCATTGGTTTTCATTATTGGAATGCCCCTGTTATTTTACAATGACCTTCCGGAATCCATTCCGCGCCAATTTGGTTTTGATGGCGCACCAGATCAACTGGGCAACAAAGCTGTGATCTGGTGGCTCACTTGTATTGGCGTCGCAATGTATGCCGCCCTTTTCGTCCTGGAACGTTCACTACGGAAACGCCGAAATCCGGATGTGAACAACGTCTCCACAAATTTTGAAGGCCACAGGCTCATCATGATCCAATGGCTGCAGTTTATCAGACTTTTTGTTAGTTGTCTCTTCGCCTACATCATCTATGTCCTTATGGAGACAGCCATGGGCCAAGTCTCTGGTTTTAATCCCTATTTTGTTCCGATCGTCTTCGGGATAGTCCTGGGCAGTACCTTGTATTTTGGGTATATGGCCATCAACGTGGGTAAATAAACCCTTGCTGGCACGAAAAATTGTAGAACCTATACCCGAATAATCAGGCATTGTGTATTTTTGATCATACCCAGAAGGATACACTGACCATGGCACTCCTCTTTAAAGAACAACAACGCTTCACACAATGGTGGATCTGGTTGATCCTCATTGTTACAGCCATTCTCACAGCCTACGTATTTGTACAGCAGCTTATTCTGGACAATCCGGTTGGCAGTAAGCCTATGCCAGATGCCTGGGTTATCTTCTTTTCATTTGTGTATGCATTTATCTTACTCTTCTTCTGGATATTGGAACTTCGCACCGAAATAGATAATGAAGAGATCCGTGCGAGACTCTTTCCTTTCTTCACGCATAAATTCTTTTGGGATGAGATCAAAACAGCTGAAGTGATCCAATATAAGTTCTTGGGCTACGGACTCCGATTTTCCAAAACCTATGGCACTGTGCTCAATATCGTCGGTAATAAAGGCTTGCTGATCGAACTTCACAGCGGGGCCAAATTCCTGATAGGCACACAGGATCCCTACTCCCTTAGAGCTATTGTGGACATGAAAATGAAATGAGGCCAGTAATCTTATTGAATCGGATATCCAAAATTCTAACTGACCGATAAACCCTCAGATTTAACAAGCCGAAAATTATCAACTATTAAATTTTTTGTAGTATTAAGAAAAAATGAGAATGAGATCATTATGTATTAGTTGCAGCATCCTGTTGCTTTTTAGTTGTGTCCAGGAACAGAAAACGCCCTCTGCGGCAGAGGGAAAAAAGATAGGTTTCGAGAAGATCTCGTACTATAAGTCGGCCGGAGATTCAGTAGCTGAATTGCCCTATAAGCACAAGGTCACCTATTACCACCTTAACGGCAAACCCTATCGCTGGATCGACCTGGATTCTACCGGCAGCATCCTTACGGATTATATCTATCAATATGATACTACCTGGACCCAAACCGGTGCCAAATACATTGAGCCTGGAGAAGAAGACTACGCTATTGAAAGAAACAGGTTTGAAGATGAACACACATTGATCACTGAATGGCTGGACAAGGAAGGCAATGTATTCTACACAATGATCGATGCGCTTAATGCTGAAGGTAAGACCCTCGCCGCAACATTTATAGGTGATACCATACATGGGCGGGATTCGACCTTCTATACGGATGAAGGCTTTGTACAACGGATCTTTTTTACCAATAACAAAGGGAAGATATTGAATGACCGATCCTTTGACTACGACTCAATTGCTGATCCGGACAACTGGGTTCGTCGGAAAAAGATTATGGGTGATACGATCCAGGAGATCCATATCCGATCCTGGCTGGAAAGTGGTGCCAATAGCTCTGGTAAATATTATCCCGGCATCATTAGTTCCGGAGAAGCCGATGAAAATAGTGTAAGCCTTACTGCGGATGGCAAGTACGCCTTCTTCACCCGCACTAACGATTGGACACACCAGGCAGGATATTTGGCGGAGCGCAAACACGGGCAATGGCAAACCCCACAATTGATGAGCGAGCTCGATACCATATACAATGGTGCGATTTCCCCGGATGGCACAAAAATTATCTATTGCACCAATGTAGGTGACCTTAACCCTGCCTGGCTAGTAGAAAAAAAAGACGGGCAGTGGCAAGAACCGGCTTCGCTTGGCATATCAGCGGGCTATTTCCATTGGGTTTCAGATACTGAGATCGCGTATTATGTACATGACAATAAGGGAGATCTGGCTTCTGCCAGTTTAATCGGTACTCGCTTGAATCCGAATTCCGATCTTGCTTTCTTCAATACCCCTGACACCGAATTCAGCCCTTACCTGGATCCGGATAAACGCTTTGTCTTGTTTACCCGCTATGTCATAGGCGATAAAAATCAACAAGGTATTTTTATAAGTCGGAATACCGGAACGGTTTCTGACATCCAATGGGAGACACCGGTAAAACTCAATATTCCCTACGGCTGGGGCGCTTTTGTTGTTGGCAATCTGGAAGCCCTGCTATACAGCGATGGCCAAGACATTTATCAAATTCCCTGGAACGAACTGGACATCCCTTT
>JAHHLF010000305.1 GCA_018679315.1 Bacteroidia bacterium
CAATTAATTCGCATAGGTTAGTTCTCTTTCAATATGTTTAACTTCCATCCCGATATCTCCTGCTCCCATGGTTACTAAAACCTCTGGTTTTGAGGCCTTAATTTCATGGATCAGATCATGTCTGGGAACCAACTTTTTATTAGGATTATTTATCTTATTCAACAACCACTCAGAAGTTATCCCAGGGATAGCTTCTTCCCTTGCCGGGTAGATCTCCAAAAGCAAGACTGCATCAAATTGAGACAGGCTTTTGGCAAAATCCACGGCAAAATCCCGGGTACGCGAATAAAGATGTGGCTGAAAGACAGCCATGATATTTTTTTGCGGATGCACTTCCCTGATCGCATCGTAAACCGCATCTATTTCGGTGGGGTGATGTGCATAATCATCAATAAAAACAAAATCATTCTCACGTATTCGATAGGAAAATCTACGCTCTACCCCTTTAAATGTGCCCATGGCCTCAGCCAATTTGCTTTTTGATTCAGCTACCTGATCTGCCATGGCAAAAGCAACCAGACCATTTAACAAATTATGCCTGCCGGGTTTCTTAAATTGAACGCCTTCAATAATTCCGGCTGGGGTATTTATATCGAACTGATAGCTTCCATCAATTACATGAATATTTGTGATCGAATAGTCGGAAGTGCCTTCAATTCCAAAAGTATATCCCTTTATAGGTATACCTTCACGCACGAACAGTTTTCCACTTGGTTTCAAGCATTTGGTGAATTCCTTGTACGAATCTACCAGGGCATCTTCACTGCCGTATATATCCAGGTGATCCGGATCTATTGAAGTGATGCAGGCTACGTCGGGAGACAGATGAAGGAAAGAACGGTCGAATTCATCTGCTTCAACTACTGTATAAGTGTCTCCTTCATTGATATAATTGCTGTCAAAGTCTTCAGAAATACCTCCAAGAAATGCTGTAAAGGGCAAGCCGGCTTCTTTAAGTAAATGTGCCAGGATAGAGGAAGTCGTTGTCTTTCCATGAGTACCGGCTATTGCAAAACAGAAACTGTCTTTTGTAATATCACCTAGAACATCAGCCCTTTTCTTAATCGTAAAGCCCGCTTCCATGAAATAGGCCAATTCCCGGTGTGTGTCCGGAATGGCAGGCGTATATACTACCAGAGTAGTAGCAGGATGCTTATGTGTTGCCGGAATATGTACCGGGTCATCCTTATAATGAATGGCCATATCATTCGCTTCCAGTTCACGAGTCAGCGGAGTTTGCACTTTGTCATAGCCGGCAACAGCACATCCCCTATCGGAGAAAAATCGGGCCAGGGCCGACATGCCAATGCCGCCTATTCCGATAAAATATATGTGCTGATACTCCTTCTTCATGATGCCATTAGTAAGTTTTCAATCTCGTTAACTATGTTCTCCGTAGCATTTGGTTTCGCGAGGGTCTTAATATTATTTGACAAGGCGGTTCGCAATTCCGCAGAAGAGAGAAGCCTTTCAAATTCTATTTCGAAGCGTTCCTCTAATTCTGTCTCAGGGATCAGGAGTGCCGCATTCCGTGCAACAAGGGCCAGGGCATTCTTTGTCTGATGGTCTTCAGCCACATGTGGTGATGGGATCAGCACGGCAGGCTTACCTACGATGCACAATTCAGAAATGGTACCTGCTCCCGCTCTGGAAATAATGATATCTGCGATCGCATAGGCGTAGTCCATTTTATTGACAAAAGCCTTTACCCGGACGTTTTCTTGATCCAGTCCTTGGTATTTTTTGTAGTACGAATTCCCGCATTGCCATAACAGCTGAATTCCCTGATCCTGCAGCCAATCACTCTTTTCTTCGATCAATTGATTGATCCGTGCCGAACCAAGACTGCCTCCGATAATAAGCAATACCGGCATTTGGGGGGAGAGTCCGAAATATTCAAAGGCTTCCTTTTTATCTGATCCTGAACCAGTCAGGATCTTTCGAACCGGATTGCCTGTCAGTACGATCTTGGATTCCGGGAAGAATCGCTCCATTCCCTCATAAGCAACATAGATACCAGCTGCTTTCTTGGCAAGCCACTTATTTGTAATACCGGCATAGGAATTCTGTTCCTGGATCACATAGGGAATGCCTTTTTGAGCTGCTGCCTTCAATACAGGAGCACTGGCATAGCCCCCTGTTCCAATGGCCATGTCCGGCTTAAAATCCTTCAGGATCTTCCTGGCTTTGATCAGACTACTCAATACTTTAAAAGGAAACATCAGGTTCTTTAAACTCAAACTTCGTTGCAATCCACTAATCCATAAACCAATGATCTCAAACCCGGCCTGAGGTACCTTCTCCATTTCCATACGGTCCTTTGCGCCCACAAAAAGAAACTCGGCTTGTGGGAACCTTCCTTTTAAAGCAGTAGCAATAGCAATAGCCGGATAGATATGTCCACCCGTACCTCCTCCTGACACTATGAATCTATAATTGCTCACTTAAGATCTCTAAAGGGTTCGTTTCTTCACTATAACTCTGGGTTTCATCCTCTTCTTTAATACTGGCACTTAGCACTATCCCTATGGCAAGGCAAGTCATCCAAATGGAAGTACCGCCTGTACTTATAAGGGGCAATGTCTGGCCGGTTACGGGGAACAATTCTACAGCAACTGCCATATTGATCATCGCTTGAAATACTATTGGCATACCCACCCCGATCACTAATAGTTTTCCAAAAACGCTCACATTGCCATGGGCCACTACAACGATTCTGAAAAGCAGGAGGAGGTAGAAGAACATCAATGCAAATCCACCTACCAACCCGTACTCTTCAACTATGATGGCATAGATAAAATCTGAGGAACTCTGCGGCAGGAAATTCTTCATCACACTTTTTCCGGCACCATTGCCGACCAATCCGCCACTGGCTATTGCGATCTTGGCCTTTTCAATTTGATAATCTCCCTCACTGTCAGTTGGGTCCCAAAAACTTTCAATCCTGCTCATCCAGGTATCCACCCTGTTGGGCATCAGGTCGGGAAAAGCCTTTGCAGTAACGACGAACATGACAAGACAGAGAACCCCTAAAGCGATCATGCTAAAAAGGTATTTAAAAGGATATCCACCCATGAAACACAGGACTACGACCATAAAATATAGGATCGCAGCTGTTGAGAGATTTGCGGGCAGAATTAGCATTATGATGAGGAAAACTGGCGCCCAAAGCGGCAACAGGCTTTCCTTGAATGTGATAACTTTATCTCTGATCTTCGATAGGTATCTGGCCACATAGACCATTAATACTACAGCAGCCAGGGTAGATGTTTGGAAGGATATCCCGACAAAAGGTAATTGGATCCACCGGCTTGCATTGGCACCTTCAATAGTGGTCCCCTGGGCCAATGTATAAATGAGCAGGGCGATCACTACAGGTAGTGCAATGATGGAAAGTCCTTTAAAATAATGTGTCGGGATCCTGTGGATCGCATAGATTATCCCGAAACCAAGAAAGAGTAACATCCCATGCTTAACAAGATGTCCCATCGTGGTGCCTCTTCCAACAACATAGACCAGATTACTGCTTGCGCTGTAGACAGGTAAAAAAGAGAAAACAGCTAATAAGGCTACTACGCCCCAAATAGCCCGATCTCCTTTTATGTTCTTCAGCAGTTGCATTTGTTTCAGAGTTGTTTAATCGCTTCTTTGAATTGTTCTCCTCTGTCTTCGTAATTCTTAAAAAGATCAAAACTGGCACAAGCCGGGGAGAGCAAAACAGTGTCTCCGCGTTCCGCGATCTTGTAGGCCACCTTCACCGCTTCAGACATAGCGAATGTTTCTACAAAGGGTTCAACAACATTGCCGAATGCCTCTTTAAGTTTCGAATTATCGAGCCCCAGGCATACGATAGCTTTCACTTTTTCACGCACCAAAGGCATCAATGCCGAATAGTCATTCCCTTTGTCCTGGCCTCCAACTATCCATACCGTTGGGTTGGTCATACTCTCCAGAGCATAATAGGTGGCGTTCACATTAGTGGCCTTGGAATCATTGATATAATTCACATGATGGATCTTCAAGATCGGTTCCAACCTATGGGGAACTCCCTGGAAATTGGAAATGCTTTTTCGGATCACATCATCCCGAATACCCATCAGATTGCCCACCATTGCTGCCGCCATGGTGTTTTTTAAATTGTGTTTGCCTTGTAGTGATACTATGTCTGTGCTCATTTCAAGCGATTTATGAGGTGTGTTAATTATTATATTTCCATTCTCTATTGCTGCGCCCTTTTCCAAGTGCTGTGATAATGAAAAGGGCAGTATATTTGACTTTACCGGGATGTTCTGCAATGCTTTTTGTATTTCCTCGTCATCTGCATCATAGATGAAAAAATCTGTTGCCAACTGATTTTCGGTGATGCGAAACTTTGATTGCACATATTTCTCCATTTGATAGGCATAGCGATCGAGATGATCGGGTGTTATATTCGTGATCACCGCAATATGAGGTCGGAATTCATTGATCCCATCCAGCTGAAAACTGCTGATCTCAAGTACATAATGATCATAGTCCTCTTCAGCTACCATCTTCGCAAAACTATCTCCGATATTACCGGCCATCCCTACGTTCAAACCACCTGCCTTAAGTAAATGATAGGTCATCATGGTAGTGGTCGTTTTGCCATTGCTACCCGTGATGCCAATAATAGTTGCATCTGTAAAACGGGCTGCAAATTCGATCTCGGAGATCACAGGGATACCTTCAGCTGATAATTTCTGCACTATGGGTGCCGTATCCGGTATACCCGGACTTTTCATTACCAGGTCTGCTTTCAGCAAAATATCCTCCGAGTGTTTATGCTCTTCCCAGCTAATTCCAAAATGTTCAAGAACGTCTTTATACTTTTCCTTTATGCCGCCGAAATCGGAGACAAACACTTTATATCCTTCCTGTATGCCCAAGATGGCTGTACCTACACCACTTTCTCCTGCACCTAAAACAGCCAAAAATTCCATTATCTCACTTTCAGAGTCACAATGGTTACCACCGCCAGCAATATGCCGATGATCCAAAACCGTGTGACTATTTTACTTTCATGATATCCTTTCTTCTGATAGTGGTGATGTAGTGGCGCCATTAAGAATATGCGCTTCCCTTCGCCGAATCGTTTACGGGTTAATTTGAAATAGGTAACCTGTAACACGACAGATAATGATTCTGCGAAGAAGATCCCGCATAACAGGGGGATCAATAGTTCTTTTCGTACGATCAGGGCAATGACTGCGATCACCCCGCCAATAGTAAGGCTACCCGTATCTCCCATAAAGACTTGAGCCGGATAGGCATTATACCAAAGAAATCCAACCAGTGCTCCTACAAAAGCTGCTACAAAAATCAAGAGCTCCCCTGCCCTTGGAATGAAGAAAATATCCAGGTATTCAGAGAAGATGATATTACCGGATACCCAGGCAAAAATACCGAGGGTAAGTACGATAATAGCCGATGTGCCCGCCGCCAAACCATCAACACCATCGGTCAGGTTGGCTCCATTGGAAACTGCGGTAACAATAAAAATAACGATGGGAATAAAGAGCAGCCAGGCATACTGGTCTGCTCCTTCTCCCATCCAGGACACTATGTTGGTGTAATCTAATTCGTTGTCTTTAAAAAAAGGAACATTGGTCTTGATCGACTTGATCTCTTTTCCTTCTACCTTTTCAACAGTAAAGGATTCTGTAATGATCGTGTGATCTTTGTCCCTCATGGTCACCTCCGGATGGAAATACAATGTAGCACCGACCATAAGTCCGAGTACTACCTGACCCATGATCTTAAACCGACCTTTTAGCCCTTTCTTGTTCTTCTTGAATATCTTAATGTAGTCATCGATAAAGCCAATGATCCCCATCCAAAGCGTGGTCACAATAAGCATTAAGACGTATACATTACTAAGATCGGCAAACAGCACTACTGGAATAAGTGTGGCAATGATAATTATGATGCCCCCCATAGTAGGCGTACCTGCTTTTTGCTGCTGGCCTTCCAAGCCCAGATCACGTACGGTTTCCCCGATCTGATTCTTTTGTAAGAGTCGGATCACTCGTTTCCCGTAAACGGTGGCCAGGACCAGGGAAAGTAAAACCGCCATTGCGGCCCGGAAAGTCAAAAATTGAAATAAGGAAGCCCCCGGCAATTGATATTGCTGCTCGAGATATTCAAAGAGATTATAAAGCATGCTTCCTTATTTATTTAAACTCTCCAGGATTGATGTGATCATTTTAAAATCATCAAAATCGATCCGTTTTCCATTTGTTTCCTGATAGGTTTCATGACCCTTTCCCGCTATCAGAATAATGTCATTTGCCACAGCTAACTGGCAAGCAGTCTTAATGGCTTGTTCTCGGTTTTCAATACTCAAAACTTTACTAGAATTCTGGGGCTCTACCCCTGCTTCCATCTCGTTAATAATGGCCATTGGCGACTCAGACCGTGGGTTGTCTGAGGTAAATATGGCTTTGTTACTCAATTCGGAAGCGATATGCCCCATTACCGGACGCTTAGACTTGTCACGTTCACCACCACACCCCACTACGGTGATGACGTTTTCATTTCCAGTCCTCAATGCATGGA
>JAHHLF010000208.1 GCA_018679315.1 Bacteroidia bacterium
GGGTTACTCTCTAAGAGCCAGCACGTTTCCTTCTTCATCTTGCAGCACTTCCTGCGCATCCATCATCACCATCCTCGCTTGTTGAGGATTTTTATCCGTACCGGGATATTTTATTGTGTATAATCCGTCTTCTTGATCCCAACTGAAGTCGGTATAAAATGTCACTTTGTTATTATCGTATACCTGATATCTGCCCAGATAGGCATCATTAAAGATCCATTCCTCCTTAGTAGGCTCGTTTGTGTCCGAAGATAGGGTACCCGCTTTATACCAAATGCCTAAAACGGGATCTGTATTTTCGGGGATCTCCGAACAACTGCTACCTAAGAGGATGGCAAGAATTGCCAAAAAAGCATAATGTCGTTTCAACTTAGTAGGTATTTTCTTAATTGGGACTTCTATTTCAAACGGTCTCTTCTGGAGGCATATTGCGAAAAATCGACGAACGACATGCTTCCACTTCAAAACTTCGATGAAACGCACAACTTTTTAACAGTTCTCTTTTTTTCGATTCATAAAACAATTGAATTCCAAGCGTTGGAATATCTACTTTCTATAGTCTTTTTAGCTCAAAAGCTGTACTTTTGCCCGCGAATTTCCATTTTAAAAATCACGTTATGAAAGTTACTATTGTTGGTGCAGGAGCCGTTGGAGCAAGCTGTGCCGAATATATTGCGATTAAGAATTTTGCCTCTGAAATAGTGTTGTTGGATATCAAAGAAGGTTATGCCGAAGGAAAGGCCATGGATTTAATGCAGACAGCTTCCTTAAATGGATTTGATACCACCCTTACAGGAACGACAGGTGATTATTCGAAAACAGCAAATAGTGACATAGCAGTGATCACTTCGGGAATCCCCAGAAAACCTGGAATGACACGGGAAGAATTAATTGGGATCAACGCAGGCATTGTTCGTTCTGTCGCTACCAGCCTTATTGAACACTCACCAAATGTCATCCTCATCGTGGTGAGTAATCCCATGGATACCATGACATACCTGACCCATAAGATCACAGATCTTCCCAGGCACAGGATCATAGGAATGGGTGGTGCTTTGGATAGTGCACGCTTTAAATTCCGTTTGGCCGAAGCACTTGGTGCGCCTATCTCCGATGTAGACGGGATGGTAATCGGTGGTCATAGTGATAAGGGCATGGTTCCTTTAAAAAGGCATGCGACACGAAATAGTGTTAAAGTATCTGAGTTCTTATCTGAAGACAGACTACAACAGGTAGTAGAAGACACAAAGGTTGGAGGGGCAACTCTGACAAAATTACTGGGTACGAGCGCCTGGTATGCGCCGGGAGCAGCTGTATCTGGATTGGTTCAAGCGATAGCTTGTGATCAAAAGAAAATGTTCCCATGCTCAACGTACCTTGAAGGCGAGTTTGGCTTGAGCGATATATGTATTGGTGTTCCAGTGATATTGGGAAGAAATGGAATAGAAAAAATCGTTGAGATAGAGCTGGATGATGCTGAAAGTGCCAAGTTGCAAGAGAGCGCTGAAGGTGTTACGAAAACGAATGGCTTGTTGCAATTGTAAGTCGGATTACTTCAGTGAAAGAATAGGTTGGATAAGAGGGTAGGACCCCCGTTCAACCCCTGATAATTAGGGCGCTTTTATTGGCATTTCCTATGGGAAATGATATATTTGCACGCTGTTTATCTACGTCATTAAATCAAGAGACAAATGCAGAATAAAGGACTAATCAGGCTTTTTGCCTTCCTTTTCGGGATTGTAAGTATTTATCAACTCTCCTATACCTTCATCACAAGTAAGCTGGAAACAGATGCGGAACGTTTTGCCGCTAATACAATTGCTACTTCTGAGGAGGACTATGTAGCAAAACGGGAAGCATTGGAGGCGAGCTACCTCGATTCTATTGCCAAAAATCCTATTCTGGGTTTTACCAGTTATGAGGATGCAAAAAAGAAGGAACTCAATAAAGGGCTTGACTTAAAGGGGGGTATCAATGTAACCCTTCAGATTTCGGTTAAAGATATCCTTAAAGGATTAGCCGGCAATACCAAAAACCCGATATTCAACAAGGCTCTTTCAGATGCAGATGCTTTATCTAAGAGCAGTGATGATACGTATCTCGACTTGTTCTTTGATGCCTTTGAAGCGATCCAGGGGGATACTAAATTGGCCTCACCTGACATCTTTGCCAATAAAGGTTTAAGTGATGAGATAAACTTTCAAATGACAGATGATGAGGTTAAACCCATCATCCGACGTAAGATCGATGAGTCTATCGTTTCTGCTTTTGAAGTACTAAGAGAACGTATTGACGGCTTCGGGGTTACCCAGCCAAATATTCAGCGGGAAGGGACTTCAGGCCGTATCCTTGTCGAACTTCCAGGCGCACGCGATATTGCCAGGGCACAAGATCTGCTTTCCAGCACAGCCCAATTGGAATTCTGGGAAACTTATGAACCCGGAAATCAAGACCTCATAAATTTCTTTATTCAGGCCAATACCGTCTTAAAAGAACAATTAGAGGCTGATGAGGAAGAGCCCGTCAAGGAAGCCACTGAGATCGACTCGCTCCTCTCTGATGTCATTCAGGACTCCCTTGATCTTGCAACGGAAAGAAATCCACTTTTTGAGAAACTGCAATTAAGCGGTCCCGGATTTGCCGTTGGAGTAGCAGCTATAAAGGATACAGCCGAGATAGGCGGGTGGTTACGCCAGCCCGAGATAAGAAGACTGTTACCGAGTTCTATTCAATTCACAAAATTCTTATGGGAACGCCCGTCAAAGGGTACCGAAGTTGCTTCGTTGTTTGCCTTGAAATCTAACCGCGATGGGATCCCCAGGATCAGTGGTGATGTGGTGAGCGATGCAAGAGATCAATTCGATCAATTCAACCGTCCGGCCGTAGGTATGGATATGAATGTTTCCGGTGCAAAGCAATGGGAAAAGCTAACCAATGAAGCTAATCTCAATAATACAGGAATTGCGATCGTTCTCGATAATAAAGTATATACAGCCCCGGGAGTATCACAAGTGGGAGGGATCTCCGGAGGAAGCTCAGAGATCACCGGTACCTTCACGGTTAACGAAACAAAAGATATTGCCAATGTATTGCGGGCCGGTAAATTACCTGCCTCTGCAGAGATCATAGATTCCTTTGTTGTTGGACCTTCACTCGGACAGGAGGCTATAGACAGCGGATTCATGTCTTTCCTTATTGCGATGATCTTCGTCCTTATCTGGATGGTCTTCTATTACGGCAAAGCCGGACTATTTGCAGATATCGCTCTGGTCTTCAATATTGTCTTGATTTTTGGTGTTCTCTCCAGCTTAGGTGCCGTACTTACTTTACCGGGTATTGCCGGTATTGTATTGACCATAGGTATGTCTGTCGATGCCAACGTGCTCATCTTTGAGCGGATCAAGGAAGAGATCGCCAAAGGAAAAGGAAAAGGTCAGGCCATTGCCGATGGTTTTGCCAATGCCCTAAGCTCAATTCTTGATGCGAATATTACCACAGGATTGACTGCGATCATACTCCTTATATTCGGATCCGGTCCTATTAAAGGTTTTGCGACGACATTGATCATTGGTATTCTTACATCCCTCTTCACCGCCATATTTATAACACGATTATTGGTTGATTCCTATGTGGCGCGTAAAGGGAGGAAACTCGATTTTTCTACCAACATCACAAAAAATCTATTCCGAAACCTATCCATTAAGTTCCTGAGCAAAAGGAAGATCGCCTATGTGATCTCGGGAATTCTAGTCGCTGTGGGACTGTTCTCTTTGGTCACCCGTGGCTTGGATCAGGGTGTGGATTTCGTCGGAGGCCGAAATTACCAGGTACGCTTTGTAGATGCCGTGAATCCTTCTGAGATCTCGGCAGAACTCACAGAAGTTCTGGGAAGCGCTGGTGCTAAAACTTTTGGCGATGCTAATCAGATCATGATCACGACTAAGTATAAGGTAGATGTGCAAGGTACTGAGGTAGACGATGAGATCCTGGGTATATTATTTAATTCCCTTGGAAAATATTTACCTGAAGGAACCAGCTATGAAGATTTCATACCCGGAGGAACCAATGGCGATGTAGGTGTTATGAAATATCGAAAAGTGGGTCCCACCATTGCAGATGATATTAAGAAAAATGCCTTGTGGGCTATCATAGGATCCCTGGCAGTAGTATTCCTTTATATTTTGATTCGTTTCCGCAGGTGGCAATTTTCACTGGGAGCGGTAACCGCAGTTTTCCATGATGTCCTGATCGTACTTGGGATCTTTTCCCTCACGAGCAATATTATGCCGTTTAGCATGGAAATAGATCAGGCGTTTATTGCGGCAATTCTTACTGTGATCGGGTATTCCCTGAATGATACCGTGGTTGTGTTTGACAGGATTCGTGAAATTGTCAATGAAAAGGGATGGCGTTCCGGAGACAATATCAATTTGGCACTGAACAGTACGTTGAGCAGGACATTAAACACCTCGCTTACAACCTTGGTTGTGCTTCTTTCGATTTTCATTTTTGGAGGGGAGACCTTACGCGGGTTTATGTTTGCTATGATCGTAGGTGTGATCGTAGGTACGTATTCTTCGGTATTTATTGCGACACCCGTAATGTTCGATACGTTGCGCAAGAAGATTATGGCCGCGGAGAAGGCTTCAGCATAGCCCTATTTAATACTCATTTAAAGGAATGGAAAAGATCAATAAGAGGGAATCTCTTTTTCTTGCCCAGCAACCATCTTTTTCCTTCTTCCTTTCTTTTAAATACTTGAATTTCATAGCCTGCACTTTGCATATATCCAAATATAAGTGGTGGATTCTTTTGTATTTGCCTGTCAGTTGTAACATAGGCAATTCGATGAGCCAGCGTGCATCCGATCTCTTTTAATTGCAGGGCAAAATTAATATGGGCATTGATAGGAAAATTACCTCGGTGCCGTGCCTGGACAAGAATCTTTTTTAAGCCATATCTATCACTGATCTCAAAGATATGTTTCCACATAGATGCGGCCTCCTGCCTCTCCTTACCCCGAGTTCGAACTCCATTTATCTGAACTTCTATATAGTTGGGATGAAGTATATGTACAAACTCCAAAGACATACTAGGGGACTTTTAGAATTTACTAACCACCATTAAATTAATAAAACAATTTTATTTTATTTGATAATTATGGGTAAATAACGAGACGTGGAGCGAACTAATCTATTGATTTTCTGCTAAAATGCCTTGAAAACCTGCAGGATCCAGATTTAATTTGAGGATAGGATCTGGTGTAGGTCGGGCCACTTTTCTATGGGAAACAAAGAGAATTGTAGAATGGCTTTCCCTGGCCATTTTATGGACAAGAACTACTATAAAGGCCTCATTTGCATCGTCCAGTCCTGCCCAGGGCAAAAGGTCAGTTCATTAAATCAGAAAAAATATAGTGGTAAAAGGATGCAAATATTTAGAAAATTCATACAATTCCTAACGGATAACTAAGCTTTAATCGAAGGAATCAAGAAGATCTAGAATTCTGGATCTTTTCTTTTCCCTTAACAGCCATCTCCTTGCCCTATCCTTATTATTGAACAACTGGACTGAGTACCCTTCTTCGTGCATATAGCGCTCTATAAGTTCGGCGCTTTTAAGCACTTCCTTGTTGTTTACGAACACTGCTATACGATGGGAATGGGTACATCCTATCTCTTTTACTTTAAAAGAAATGTTTATTTGGGTATTAACAGGCAATCTTTCTTTTACCCTGACATGGGCCAGAATATTATAACGACTTTCTTTTTTACTAATTTGAAATACTTGCCCCCAGATAGTAGCCATTTCTTCGAATTCTCTACCGGTTGTACGACCTCCCTGGATCTCAACTTCTAAAAAATACGGTTGGATGATATATGATAGTTCTAAGGGCATAACAGGAAACTTTATAAAACCTATAGATTATACCTAATTTAA
>JAHHLF010000009.1 GCA_018679315.1 Bacteroidia bacterium
AATTTATGACGTATGGTGAAAAAATGATGCAATTTGCACATCTGCAAACTTTTTAAACATCTCTGATACCCCGCAGTATTTTTCAAATGAAAGATCAATCGCTTTCTGAAGTTTCTTCTCATTTAGATTACTGCCGTAAAAATGGTATTCCATAGTAACTTTTTCGTAGATCTGCGGATGTTCCTCTGAAAGTTCCGCCACAATGTCAATGGTAAAATCAGCCACATCTAATTTCATTTTCTTTATCAAAGAGGCTACATCTAATCCTGTACATCCAGCTAAAGAACTCAGCATTAGTGCTTTGGGTCGAAATCCTGAACCTTCACCCCCGTCTTCTTCCCCCGCATCTATTCGTAAATTATTAGCGGATGGATTTGTGCTCTCAAAGGCCATTTTACCCATCCATCGGGTAGTTACATGATTTGTTTTGCCCATTCTTTTTCGTTTCTTGTGAATGCTAAAAATACGATAAATAGATCCTACCATGCCACTTGTAAACCCACTTGATGCTAACCATGATAAAGAGACCCAAGAACTGGCCGCTTTCTTCAATGAAACACTCGGATTTTGTCCCAATTCAGTATTAACCATGCAGCACAGGCCCGCTATCTCAAAGGCATTTATCAACTTAAATAAGGCCGTAATGGCTAATGAGGGTCGGGTAACTTCCGCTCTCAAGCGAATGATCGCCTGGGTGAGTAGCAATGCCACTGGCTGCAGATATTGCCAGGCACATGCCATTCGGGCTGCAGAACGCTATGGGGCAGAGCAGGAAAAACTGGATAATATTTGGGAGTATCGCAGTCATCCGGTATTTTCAGATGCTGAGAGAGCAGCTCTGGATTTTTCACTAGCCGCATCACAAATCCCAAATGCTGTCGATGAGACTATCAAAGAGCGATTGTATCAACATTGGAATGAAGGCGAGGTCGTAGAAATGCTGGGTGTCATATCTTTGTTTGGGTATCTGAATCGCTGGAACGATTCTATGGGGACTTCCATAGAGGACGGGGCTGTGGAAAGCGGTGAAAAATACCTGGCGAAACATGGTTGGGAAACTGGTAAACACAGATGATCTATGGTTGTAGGTAGTTTATTCTTGATGATCGCAGGGATCCTTCTCATTGCCCGCACCAAGCGGTGGGAGGGATATGTATTATTTGTGGTTTCCCTATTTGTGTTTATCCTCTCGATCTTCAGGTTTGTAGTTCCCTACTGGATGAATAATGCCCCGGAGAAAGATTGGGTACGTCATCTCATGATCATGCAAGGGATAGAGTTCTTTCTGTTGATCTTGTTAGGAGTAGTTGTTCTGTTTATATGCCTGTTTGCCTTGAAATTACACAAAGATCGTTCTGCATAATCTTACTTCTCTTTTCCTGCTACCACCAGAACAATTTCTCCTTTAGGGGGGTGTTGTTCGAAGTGTTCGGCCAATTCGCCTAAACTACCTCGTCTTGTTTCCTCATGGAGCTTACTGATCTCACGCGAAACACTAGCTTTACGCGCCTCTCCAAACGCGTCTCTTAACTGAAGCAGCGTTTTCAATATTCTATGTGGTGATTCATAAAAGATCATGGTTCTATTCTCTTCGGACAATTCTCTGATACGAGTTTGCCTTCCTTTTTTAACAGGAAGAAACCCTTCAAAACAAAAACGATCGGACGGGAGTCCGCTATTCACCAGAGCCGGCACAAATGCAGTGGCTCCAGGAAGGCATTCTATTTCAATCCCATTTTTTATGCATTCGCGGGATAACAAGAAACCCGGATCCGAGATCCCTGGTGTTCCGGCATCAGAGATTAACGCCAAATGCATGCCTTGAGCTATTTGTTTTACCCAGGAATCGAGTGTTTTATGCTCATTATACATGTGATAAGAGCGTGTAGGGGTAGCTATTTGGTAATGCTTTAAAAGCACTCCGCTGGTACGTGTGTCTTCGGCAAGAATGAGATCAACGCTTTTTAGCACCTCAACGGCCCTAAATGTCATATCCTTCAGATTTCCAATAGGTGTAGGAACTAGAAATAATTTACCACTCGACATGCTCAGGCAAATCGTCTGGTGATCAATTCAATAAAGCGGGTTTCAAATTCTTCTTTTCCACTCCAGTCATACTCCGGCTTTATCATATTATCGATAAAAGCCAGCGACCTTTCTTCTGAATCAATCGTATTTAATTGGGATATTACCCGGGCAAAATTATCAGCATCATCCGCAAATAAGTGCTTAACAAATGCGTGTCGGTCATTCAATCCAACCTTGATCTCGTCCGGACTAAAGACATCATTTACTGATTTATTACCAGACGCTTCTGTTGTCTCCGGGGTAACTTCGTCCTTATCTGACTTAATAACCTCCGGTTTGGCAATAAAATCTGAGAATATCTTTTCAACTTCGGCATTGGATGGCATTTCGGCTACCATGCCTTTGATCGTGTCAATTCCGGGTGTGATGATATCTTCAGCGTGTGGATTGGTTTCAGGCACCGAGGTGTTACCCTCCATCACTGCATTAGCCATTTTTTCAAACTTAGAGGCTATGCCGTTCTTGGTAACATCTATTTCAATATCGTTTAGTTTATCGTCAATAAACTTTAGCACAGCCAATTTTTCGTATAGGCTTTTTGCTGCCTCATAAAGCTGAGGAATCTCAGTCTGCTCATCCGATGCAAGTATATGCGAGCATAGTATTGCAAGTTCTTCTTTTAGTTTCTGTTTCATGCTTTTTTATATTCCCCCCGATAAAGGTGTATTTTTTTAATACTTTTATACGTCCTGTATAGGGATAACGTAACCC
>JAHHLF010000108.1 GCA_018679315.1 Bacteroidia bacterium
GTATTGGAAGTGTAATTGGTAGGGAAATTAAAATGAAAGCCTCGATCTATGATCGGGGCTTTTTTTTATTTCGGTATTTAATTCAGTTATTCTAAAATGTGGAACGCTACGGTAGCTTCCGACCCAGGTATACCTCAAATAATCCGATTATAAAAAACACCACTTGAAGAAAATGGGTGAGTTCCAGATAGTAGATCTGGGCGAGGAGCCAAAAAATAAGGATCATTCCCACGGCCATTCCAAAATTACCCGCAACCATACTTTTCCGAAAGGTCAGCCATGCGCCTGTTAGTTGCAAGATCCCGTTAAAGAAAAGCAGGAAGATACCCGGTATGAGGAAAGTTTCAAATGGTGAGCGATCAAGCCAAGCCAGGTCAAGGCCCATGCCGGAACCATCAGGACTTATGATCATTGATATTCCTGCAGGTATTGCGGCCAAAGCGACAATCATCTCCAGGACTCCAAGGATAATTCTGTTCTTTTGCATTACACTAAATATAGTACAGAATACTAACTTTTCTTACACAATAAGAGATTCAAGAAAATCTCCGATAAAATAAGCTACGATCGCAGCAATTGCCCCCAGGGCCAAGGTTTCTATTATTCCTTTAAGGATACGGGTGTCATTAACATGAGCTTTTAACCATCCGATAATCAAAAAACCAAAGCCCGTTAACACAGAGGCAATGACAAATAGGTCGCCTCTTATAGGAATCAAATAGTCCAGAACATAAATCAGAAGCGGAATGATACCGATCAAGATAAAAGAGAAATATGTTACCCCGCCAATTTTGAGGGGCGACTTATTCTCCGGAATTATTTTCATCTCTTCTTTCAGTATAATATCAATCCATCGTTCCGAGTCATTAGTGACCTGGTCTACAACAACGTCAAGAGCCTGATCCTTGTAACCAAGGGATTTAAAGACCTGGGCGATTCGCACTTTTTTGTAATTCGGATCCTGCTTGTCTGATTCAAGTTCCCGGTTTTTGTGTTTGCTATAATTGTCTTTTTCGGTTTTAGTAGACAGGTAGGCACCAACCGACATGGCAAAGCCATCAGCAAGGAGATTGGCAAAACCAAGTATGATGATCACAGCACTATCCAGACCGGCTCCCACAGATCCGGCGACAACAGCAAATGTGGTTACGCAGCCATCAATACCACCGTACACAAACTCACTCAGGTACGGTTCCCATTTTTTTATGCGAGCGGTAGGGGTCATAGTTTATTTTCTTTCACCTGTCTACCTCACTATAAATTCGCGACCTGGAGAACAACATGTTCCGAAGAGTTTTTCATTTTCAAAATAACCGATATGGTTATAGGAATAAGTTTCATCTTTCTATTAATTAAGCGGCTCCACCGCTTTAGAACCATTTCTTACGAGTGATATACCAAATAATACCGAAGGATACGATCAACATAACTCCAATAACTAGGAAGTATCCGCTTTGCCATTTTAGTTCGGGCATGTTTTCAAAGTTCATGCCATAAATCCCAGCGATAAACGTGAGTGGAATGAAAATCACCGAAAAGATAGTTAGTGTTTTCATGACCTCGTTCAATTTGTGCCCTTGTACGCTGTATATCAAATTCATAGAGCTCTCTATTTCCAGTATTTCAAATTCTACGTCCGAGATCATATTAGTTGCTTGTTCCTTCAATTCACTGAAATAATTGCCATGAAAGTCTTTCATCTCAACCTTTTCCAATTTGGTAATCGTATCCCGAAGACTGATAATCGCCCTTTTCACACGGAAAAGCTTTTGTTTTTGGCGCTCCAATTTAGCTGTGAATTCAGGCGTAGGCTTTATATCGCTTAAATTAGCGTGATCTTTATGTTTTGTGGAATATTTATCTACAGCTTCTTGGTAATTGTCAATTATAGACTCTAAAATCAAAAACAATAAATAATCCGCTCTTTTCTTACGGACTAATCCGATATTTCCGTAAAGCCTTTCACGAATCCATTCAAAATAATCGCCTTTCTTTTCCTGGATACTCCAAATAAAACCAGGTGAAAAAATAAAGATCATTTGCTCTTTGTCTAATTTTTTTCTATCTGTTTTAAGCACTTTAATGGAGACAAATAGCAGCTGATGCAAAGCAATCACTTTATTCGGGTGATTAGGATCCACGAGCAATTTGATAAGAAAATCATCTAATTTATTTTGATTTATGATTTCCTTGAATTGCGGATGGAATCCGATACCGTAGGTATTCAACCACTGAATGGTTTCCAGAGATTCCGTGAGTGTGATTTTTGAGATCGAATTATACGTATATCGTTCACATTTTTCCTTATTATAGGTGATCAGAGAGGTCTGTGACAAAAAATCTTGCTCCATTAGTGGCGATGATTTAACAAAGTTTTCCAATGTATCCGGAATACCCAAGAAGCAAAAATCAGGGCAGGCTTGGGCACCTTAGGATTCGAGAAATTAAAACAAATTGTACTGCGGTGGTTTTACACCGTTGAGTCTCAGGTAAACTGCAGTTTGCCCTCGATGGTGGTTGAGGTGTTCTTTTGCTTTGTTCACCCATCCCAGCCGCGTTACTTTAAATGGCCCTCGTTCTACGACTTCGTCAAAAGTGGCAGGGTCCATTGCCTTCACACTACTGATCACAAAATCAAAGGCTTCTGTCGTGATCTCTGTGATGCGCGTTTTGGTGTGATTCGCTGTATCCTCTGCCAGGTTTGTCTGTCCAAAAGGAGATTCGGCACCAGTGCCATTCGCACTTAGCCCGACCGTACCCTGAGCCATATGCAACATCTGAAGTGCAAAGGACTGGGCTTCGTCATCCGGACTAAAATCAAATTTATCTTCTGGCATAGCCTCGATATAGGCCAGGGAAAGTGTTTTGCCTCGTTCAAAATCAACTACTAAGGCATCGATAATACTGTTTTGAGCAGTTCCGGAAAAAAGTAAAAATCCGAAAAGCAATGTAAAAAGTGTTCTCATGATACTATATGTTTAATGTTTGTTTAAAAAGGATTTTTAAGATAAGGAATTAAGTTGAAGGTTTATGGTTGATAGTTAATAGTTAATAGTTCATAGTTCTTGGTTCGTAGTTCCTGGTTAGGCGGTCAGGTAAGAAATTCATAATAGGTTTATTCGTACCAAAACGATATACATAGATATTTGGAGGTTGAACTTTCAAGGATCTGTGCATTGAACCAATCCTGGCTGCTTCAACAGTGTCGTAAACCCGAAATTCCCAATTTGAATTCCGCGCCCAGGACACCATAAGATATTTCATCAGCTTTTCTTTTATAAGTGGTTTATTGACAACTTAGGCTAATTTTAGATTCGGGAGTATTCGGCTGAAAGAGGCATCATCTATCGAGACATCTACAATATCCAGGTCTTCCAGACTCAATTCTACAGCATCAGTGAAATCAATCAAATATACCAATGATTGTGTTCTTCTGCAGCCTCAATCGAAAGCTCATTGGTTGAGCGGATTTCAGCTGAGGTCATATGTCTACAACATATCCAATGCTGACCGGATGTTTCTATGACTAAAGAAATTGGCATGAACGGGGATATTTATGGTAGCGATAACTTAGTTCCTGTGTCACCTCTTGTTAGATCCGAGTCCCCATCACTTTTTGGAAAGGGTAAATTGATCCATTCTCTGGCTGCATCTATTGTTTTGAACATGCGAATTTCAGCATCAGAATTCAAGGACCAGGATATCTTAAGGTGATCCATAAAAGTAGCTTCCACATTTTTAAGAGTCGTAACAAAAGCTATTTTGAAATTTGGAAATTTCTTACCTAAGGTTACATCATCGGCCGACACATTGAATATCTCCATTTGATCGAAATCAAATTTTTCTGTATTGCGCGCATCGATGATTTGGTATTGGGGTCTTACACCTTCAGGGGGGGAATGGGCTAATCTTTGAGCAGCGCTAACTTCATCAGCGGTTACAACGCCTGATGTTATATAATATATTCCGTGATATTCCCAACGTGCTTTTACAGGCATGTATTTTGCTTGATTGGTATAATATAAGAGGGGGAATTCTAATATAATAAATTCCCTACATAGTCTATAGAATATGTGTACATAGAATGAAATATTAACAAAAAAAACCGGGAAAGATCCCGGTTTTGGTTGCTATATCATTTGTTATTATTCTGTAGCTGTAGCTTGCGCCATAAGGCCTCCAACGTCAAAATAATCGGAAGCGGAGACAATTTTTCCATCTTCATTGACCGCCACAAGACTAAAGAATTTCAATCCTATTTCATTACCTGTTTCTGTATATTTCGCATGCCATGTCCCATATACCCTGATCAGATTTGCACTATTATTAGCACCTGCTTCCGGAAAAACAGAACCCGACCAATAGCCGTTCACCGTATCATCTACTGTCACGATACCAGGGACATATTTAATATCTTCAAAACCGTCATGGTAGCCTTTTAAGGCCCCTAAAAAATCTTCCTTGCCTAGCCATTTATTACCGTTATAACCTGGCGGACTCCATTGCATGGTGTCCGAAAGCATTTCGGTGACAGCCGCGAGATCTTCGTTAGAATGTGCTTCGTAAAAGGCGGCGATCACAGCGACCTTGCGGTCAAAATCTGCATAATCCGGACTTTCCGCTTCTTCCGTCGCCATTTCTGGTGCTGCTTCAGTTTTTTCCTTGCACCCAAATAGGGTTGCCACGGCAAGTAATGCCAGGCCTAATAATTTTAGTTTCATTGTATTAATTTTAATAGGTTAGTATTGCGAGGGAAGTGTGTTAATATACAAAATTTAACATATGTATGGTCTTTTTAATACAATAGAAGCATTCCTAAATGACGCTTGAAAGGCTATGAATTAGGCAAAGTAAAATGGCCCGTCTAGGCGGGCCATTATATTTCGTTCAAATGTAAAGTTTATTCTTCTCCGGTCTGCCCTCCGGAATCAAGGGCGTCAAAGTATCCTGATATGAGTGCAATTTTGCCATCATCATTTACAACAAACAAACCATACCATTTCACACTGCCAGATTCCCCAGTCGCTGCATTCGTGGAACTCCAAGAACCATATGCACGGATAATCCCTACGTTTGTTGGTTCCGTTTGTTGTATCGGATGATTTCTGCCCGCAAAATAGGCTCCTGCTGTGGTATCTGGCAGCACAATTCCAGGTGTGAATTTCAGATTTTCAGCATTTTCATGTGTTGCCTTTATCCCCTCCAGAAATTCTGCTTTTCCAAGCCACTGATTATCATTCCAACGCGGTGGACTGTAGACTAATGAATCTGAAAGAAGCGCGTCCATTTTGACAAGATCTTCCTCTTCGTGCGCCTTGAATAATGCCTGAACTACGGCAACTTTGGTATTGAAATCATCATCGCTAACAGCCATGGCTTCATCCGCCACCGCTACTGCAGATTCACCAGTTTCTTTACACCCGAATAGGATGGCCACGGCCAATAAGGCGAAGCCTAATAATTTTAATTTCATTTTGAATAATTTAAAGTTAATATTGCGGGGCAAGCATGTTAAGATACAAAAATTTAAGATGCATTACCTGTTCAATAGGTAAGTTCGTTCTGAATTGCTGAAAGGAGAATCAAGCCATACGCACCAAAATTTCCTTCATCATTTTTGCAGCCAGGAAAGCCGTCATATCATGGTGATCTTTAGTGGGATTATACTCTACTATATCGGCGCCTACAATATTCCCCTTCAATTGCTGAATGATCTGAAGTACTTGTCTTGCCGTGAATCCTCCGGGTTCATAATGGGAAACCCCGGGGGCATAGGCCGGGTCAAATGCATCCATATCCAGGGAGATATACAAGGGATTTTCAAAATACGGTAATTTGGATAGTTCCCAATCCCGGAGCTCGAGTGTCTTAACACCAAACTTTTTAACCTGTTCCCGTTGATGGTTGCTTAAGGTTCTTATCCCTACCTGGACGAGATTTTTGGCCAGGCCTTCCTCCATGATCCTGGCAAAGGGACAAGCATGAGAATATTTGTCTCCTTCGAATTCATCATACAGATCGGCATGGGCATCAATGTGCAGAATGTCTATCTGTGGATAGTACATACTAATGGCTCTTATTACCGGATAGGTAATGGAATGGTCTCCGCCAAGCGTGAATATCGGTGATTTATCTTCTAAATTAGCCTTAGTAGTAGTCTCAATATCAAAATAATCAGGAATTAAGAAGTCGCCCTTGTCCGCCATATCCAGTGAGGACAGTGATACTCCATTTTCTGCAAATAAATTGGACGATTCGCTGTAAAGTGCTTTTCTAATCAGTGGGGGTGCGAGCTTTGCTCCTCGTTGATAGGATGATTTATCATCGTAGGATATTCCCTGTATGTAGATCATGCCAAAGTGGGTAAATAAGATGTCTTAGAATTCCGCATCATATAATTGATCGAAATTTTCAAGGGATCTTCCCAGGATCTTTTCGGCCTCAGTTTTGGCCATTTCTTTCTCATCAGCAGTTAATTGATCTGCTACTTCTTTCATTTCTTTAATCACATTTTGTTGCCTGAAAAAGGAAAGGTCGCGTTTAGATTCATTATAGATCAAGAACCAAACATAGCTCGAATATAGATCCTGGCCTATAATATCTCCATCCCGATGCATATATGCCAGATTAAGTCGGGTATTGGTGACAAAGCCACTTTCTTTAAAATCAGCCGGGTCTTCCTGCTTGGCTAATTCAATAGACCATTCCAGCATTTTGCCTACATCTTTAGTTGTGGCCCAACCTTCTTTATAACATCCAACTAAATGATGCATACATGTAATATTACCATTTTCTGCACACTCTAAGGCATAAGTAAAAGCGCGATCTTTATTCTTTTCCACTCCCATTCCATTCCCATATGCCAACATCATTTTATAGACGGCATCTGGCCACCCCTGTTCTGCAGAGCGCGTATACCATTCAATGCTGCTGGAAAGGCTTTTTCGAATAAAATCTCCGGTTTCATACGCATTACCCAGGTTGTACTGCGCTTCAGGATGCCCCAGCGTAGCAGCTTGTTTAAGAATGGGCCAGGCTTTCTCATATTTTTCCTTGGCCAATAATTCTTTGGAACGGGTGTTGAGATCTTCGATAGGTTGGCTAAATACTGCTGCAACACCAATGAAAGAAATAGTTATGAAAAGAATACAGGCACGCATGAAAGGTTGTTTTTAGACAGATTAAGGTACAACTTTAGGTATCTACAAACAAGAAGTTTAGGATTAGAATAGCATTAATACATAGCCCAGAAGTGCTCCTCCTAAAACAATATATGCGCTATTTAACTTTCTAAAAACGAAAACGACGACTAGGCTAATAATTCCGATCGTCAGGGTCCGCCAATCGGTAAGTGTATCCCTCCCCATCGTAAAACATACAGCGACGATCAAGGCTACAGCAGCTATATTAACGGCATCCAAAAAAGCTCTTATATAGGGCGATTTCCGCATTTTTGGAATTAGCGGATTCAGGATCAGGACAAATACGAAAGAGGGAAGAAAGATCCCTACTGTGGCGGCAATGGCCCCTTCCAGTCCATTTAGCTGCCAGCCGATAAAAGTTGATGTAGATAAGACTGGTCCAGGGGTGATCTGACCGACGGCAACTGCTTCCACCAAGGCCTCCCGACTAAGCCATCCCCTGGATACAAGCTCTGCATCCAGAAAAGCAAACAATACATAGCCACTTCCATATAAAATAGCTCCAACTTTGAGAAAGACAAGGAAAATTTTTGTGCCTCCTATTTTAATAGGATCTATAAACTGAAGTAATAGGAGCGGGACCATACTTTTGAGTGTTGTTCTTGAAGATCGCAGAATGTAAAGCAAGAGCCCGGCCAACCCGCAAGCCGCCAGGGCAATGATCTCATGGACACCGAGCAAGCAAGCTAGCAGGGTAATGATCCCGAGAATTGCCAACGTATAGTTTTTAAGTGCTTTCTTCCCAAGCCGGTATGCTGCCATAAGAATAATGGCGATCACGGCCGGTTTGATACCATAGATAAAAGGTGCTACTTCAGGGAGTTGTCCATATTTTTCATAAAGCCATGCCAGGAAACCGGTCAGTACGACCGCGGGAAAAATAAAACTAACTCCTGCCACCACTAGGCCACGCCATCCAGCGCGTTCGTGTCCGCAATGCATGACCATTTCCGTGGAATTAGGTCCTGGGATGAGATTGGTTGCACCGATAAGGTCAAGAAAATGTTCCCGATTCATCCATTTTCTTTTAGAGACCACTTCATCTTCCATCATGGCAATATGGGCCGCGGGACCTCCGAAGGCAATAAGGCCCAATTTAAAAAACAGGGCAGCGATCTCTTTTAGTATGGAGGATTTTGACATGGTCGAAATGGCAAATGGTCTCCCGCCAATTTCGGAATTATTCCTGGTAAGTTCAAGGTCGACAAAAAGGTACTTATTTCTACTTGTTTATCAAGTTTTGGATCTTAGAACGTACCCATTCCAGAATAACGCTTCCCCCTATAGCCAATGCGGCGGCTAAAAAATCAAAAGCAATATCGATCAAGTCGAAAATTCGATTCGGGACAAAGAATTGAACTACTTCATCCAAAATTCCTATGGCCGTAGTAAGACCCAGGGCAGCCCAGGCAGCATATTTAGGAATTCCTATATGTTTTCTGCGCTCACGGAGCGTCTCTAGTATAAATAAGGCCAGTACACTGTATTCGATCAGGTGTGAGCGTTCCTCCGGGGCGTAAATGCGCAGAGCGACTAAAAGATAGATGGCGGCTAGTCCGACCCATATAACGATCTCCATACCTGAGGGCTTCGTCTTTATCCCGTAAATTAGTATGGAGAGCATTACCAGTATCATTGCAATCCAGAATGCATTGGTGAGCCATCCCCGATCCCTTAAAAATTCAGCTAAACTCCCGGATAACCATATGCCTGAAAATATGGCCAGACTGGCTGCAATAGTCCAATACCAAAGTCTTCTTTCTCGTTTTGATACAAAGAGGCTCACGGATCAATTTTTTTATAAAAATGTACCAGGATATCTTCTTCTTTAAAACCCAATTTTTTATGAAAAGCCTGAGCATCTTTGTTCCAGTGCCAGGTATCTGATCCCATTTCAGAACACCCATTTTCTTTACACCAGGCTTGGCCTTGCAGGAATAATTCCCTGGCAATTCCGTCGTTTCGGTACTCAGGTTTGACATAAATGGCTTCGAGGTAACCCACGGGTGAGGTTGAAGCGCCTTCGACATGATCTGTACGCAGCGTAACCGTTACATAGCCAATGGCGTTACTATCCTTTCTAGCTATAAAGGTTTGGTATTTATCCAGCTGCTCGATCCTGCGCAGATCGACTTCAATTTTATCTTTGGATGAATTAGGGAATAACGACAAGGAGAAGTTGACCCAAGTATCAAAATCAGTGGGCTTAATAGGGGAAATATGCAAGCCATTTGGATTCATGGCTTAAGTATTTGGCATTTATTTTAAGCAGTTCCTCGCTTTTTCTTTGCGACTCTCGCCGTAAATAAGAGCGTTCATTAGTCCTGCACCTATGACTAATGCACCGAATAGATATTGATAATTTTCGTCTCCTTTAAATAACCAAGCAGAGAGCAAGATCATAAAGGCCCAAAGTATGGCATTGATCAGTATTAGCTTTTTCATACCTATATGTAGTTCTAAACAAGGGAAAGTTACAAAATTCAATTTCAGGCAAGTCCAATTCTTATTTATATAACAGGATTTGGTCACTAAAGAATAAGATCAGAATCGAATATTTAAGTCTAGTCGGATCCGGTCTCCGGTTTCTTTTTGAACGCCAAACGGAATGATCTGCTTCACGCTATATACCTTGAGTACGAGATTCATATGCTCGTTTAGGGCATAGCCGGCCATCAGTTCAATTCCCCTCATGTTAGTTAATCGACCATCGGGGGAACCTTGTGAACTATAATCCCATCTTGCCCAATCATTCTGAGCTAAAAAGTCAACAGCGGCAAAGCGTTCCAAATAGGCGTAGGTTAATTGTCCTTTCCAGCTTCCTTTGTCTGTTAAATCCCCGATACTCAGCTGGGTAGTGATACCGGTCTTTTGCTCTTTGAATGGCTCTGGGACGGAGCTAATATCCCTTAGGTCTTTGGTATTTAGGTAGTAATCCAGGCCTAAGACAAGCAAGGGGCTCTGCGCTAACCTCGATTGAGCTCCTAAGTGCAGTATGGTATAGTCTAACGTAAAGGCTTCATTTCCATCAGGTATGTCAGGCACCTCATTGAAAATGTATAAAGATGGATAGATCAATAGGGCTTTATCATTTACATTAGTCACGATTTGAATCCCCTGAAAATAGCTATCCGCACTAAACATGCTTTGTTCCGACCGGATGATAAAATGCCCGGCATGAATGGCTAAGCCATCCAATAAACCATCTTCAAATTCAATAGAATGGGAAGCTGAAACTCCCTCAGGGAAGACATTATCGCTCCAAAACAATTCATTCTGTTTCTTAAACGGATAGGTATTTTTGCCTACCCAGGCCGTAAACGAATTGAATTCAAATTGGGCAAAAAGCAGTTCCAATCCGATCGGAAGGGTATTGAATTCGGCAAAGTTATCTCCTAAAGTCAGTTGCGGATCCTGTTGTTTTTTGGGATCGCCCGTTCGTAGACGTGCACCCAGTAAAACGTTTTCAATGCCTGTGTAGTTCAGTCCGACCCGACCCCTGTAACGCAAACGGGAACGGTCCTCCCTAAAGGAACCGTCAGATTGCAAGGAATTCCAATCATGCTCTATGCGAAATCTAAAATCCCCATAGAATTTCAGATTATTTGGTTCTTCTTCTTGGGTATAGGCTGTAAGACCCACTACAAAACTGATCAGCACTGAGATGATTAAAGGCTTGAATTGAAAAGCCTGTTTCATAAGATGGTTCTTAGCCTCTTTCAGAGATGCCATGTTTATGCCTATATAGAAACCCGACTAAAGTATTGGAACACCCGTAAGATATCTATGACAATTGTCAGCCAAGACAAAATGTTAGCTATTCGGCTTTTGAATCCAAATTTTGAATGTTAGGCAGGTGGATATGAAATTTCACAGCCAGGGTACGTATGGCTATTACAGAAACTGCCGCCACTGGGAAGGCCCAAGTATCAGCTACCCCCAATTCTATACAGACAAAATACACGGCACCCCCGGCAAAACTGGCCAGGGCATAAATATCCTTCCGGAATAGCAAGGGGATCTCATTGATCAGGGTATCTCGTATTACCCCTCCCAGCGCTCCTGTAATAGCTCCCATGATAATACAGGTCCAGAAAGGTAAACCCGCCTCCAGGCTTTTTTCCAGGCCTACCATGGTGAAGAGGCCAAGGCCTATAGTATCAAAAAGAAAGAGTGTTTTACCAAATGAGAATAATTGATGTTTGAATAACAAAGAAGCAAGCAACGCTATTCCGGTAAGCACTAAGTAAGCCGGGTCTATCATCCAAAAAGGTGTCACGTCGAGCAAGAGATCGCGGACCGTACCGCCACCTATGGCGGTTACAAAACCGATAACATAGGCTCCGAACCAGTCAAATTGCTTGGCAGAAGCTAAACGGATCCCGCTCAGTGCGAAAGCAACAGTTCCCAGAAAATCAAAGACTCTGTTGATATTAAGTTCTAATAGATATTCCATGCCCACAAATATGATGCAAGTTCTACATTTTTTATATTTCTTACATTGTAAGCTAAGAACCGATCCAATGAAAATTTCCGGAATCAAGCTCTCCCTGTATATCAATTATTTTGTCTTTGCCATCCTGCTCAACAGTGTAGGCATCGTCATTTTAAAGTCTATTAATAATTATGGTGTCGATGAGGTCCAGGCGAGTACTTTGGAATTATTTAAAGATCTACCTATAGTTTTCGTGTCATTTCTGATCGCCTCCTTTCTACCACGGATCGGTTATAAGAAATCCATGCTGGCTGGTTTAGCTATTGTCACCGCAGCCTGTATATACATGTACTTTGGAAATTCGTTTTCCTCTGCCCAGATCCTATTTATGTGCGTTGGAATTTCCTTTGCCCTAATAAAAGTTTCGGTTTATTCTGTTATCGGATTGGTTACGGAGGGTGAGAAGGCCCATAATAAGATGATGAGTAGTATAGAGGGGGTCTTCATGTTTGGTATAGCCCTGGCATATTTCCTATTTCCCGCATTTAATACAGAAGGATCTTCAGACGCATGGCTTAGAGTATATTGGCTGCTGGCGGCCCTTTCTGCCATTTCCTTCCTCTTCCTGTATTTCACCAAGTTTGACGAAGGCCATGAAATACCGGGGACTGACCTTGCCGATGATATGCGCCAAATGTTGAAACTTCTGACTCGTATCCTCGTGTTGGTATTTGTCATCAGTGCCTTTCTATTCGTAATGATCGAACAGGGGATCATGACCTGGTTACCAACTTTTAACGAGCGCGTGCTGGAATTGCCGGAGAATATAAGCATCATGATGGCCAGTATCCTGGCC
>JAHHLF010000375.1 GCA_018679315.1 Bacteroidia bacterium
CTGGGTAGGCTCCCGGACGGAATGTGTAAAACGTATATTCCCCATTTCTCCCTGTTTTTACCCAGCCGCGAATAAACCCATGACGTTTTGCCCATCCAATTTCATCACCTTTCTTTTCGTAGATACCTCTCCTGTTAGTTTGATAGATATATAGGATTATGTCTTCAGCCGGAGTTTTACCGTCTTGCTGAAAGACTTTTCCGGAAATTTTTAATTTAGGCTCAGTGTCTTGATACTTGGGAAGCGTATCAATAGCAGACAGGATTTTTGACCCATATTCGTGAATGGCCTCACAACCCTCACAAGGTCCGCCCACTAATTGACTTGTTTTTCTTTCCGTTTGCGATTGACAGGAAAAAAATATCAGTAAAAAAACAATCAGGTATATACTATTTTTCATTTCATCGCTTTTACATCGAAGCTATCCCGATTCTCAAGTATCCAGTAAGTTTAAATATAATCAGTCTGATTCTATTGCCGCAGCTTTGTTATGCGCTTCAAATGTTTTGTCGACGTATTTACGAGCAACCAATAAGGGTCGCAATTCATTCTTCTTTTTAAAGGAATGCTTTTGCCGTCGATTCAAAATGTTCCTGAGAACCTTAATGGCCAGAATGATCTTCGGTCCTTTGTTGAGCATTACACATTCTGCCTGGGCAGACATGGCAGCATCACTGATCTCAGCTCTTGTCGGTATACCCTTTTTAGCCAGGTTCTCCAGGACTTGTGTAGCCCAAATAACCGGGAGATGAGCTGCTTCACACAACCATAAGATCTGGTTCTGTACTTCTGAGATCGTTTCAAACCCTACTTCAACGGCCAGGTCGCCCCGGGCGATCATGACACCGATCTTATTCCGCCTCATCCCCTGCAGGATTATTTCCGGCAAATTTTCAAAAGCGTCCCTGTTCTCAATTTTAAAAACAACACCCATGTCCTGTGCCTTGTATTTGTCCAGTTCCTGGTACAATTTATTTACGTCAGACCCTGTCCGGACA
This sequence comes from Bacteroidia bacterium, assembly GCA_018679315.1. Taxonomy (GTDB): domain Bacteria; phylum Bacteroidota; class Bacteroidia; order Flavobacteriales; family Flavobacteriaceae; genus HDS-28. Next base: position 999 of record JAHHLF010000375.1, read on the forward strand.
AAAGAATAGCCAAGCATATCCGCGTTCGCACAGACGAAAGGTAAATTCGCCTTGTCCTTTTCGGTCAATGAAGGCAGGGAGAGTTGGGTGTTGGGTAGGTTTATGCCTTTCAGAGAGCCTATTTTAGATTTATAGCTTTCTTCGATCACCAATTCCAGGTCATCCTTGTGTTTCGCGATCACTTTTCCCTGAATGGTACCGTCATCAAAATAGATCGCATCTCCAATATTCGCATCATCTATTATTTCTTCGAGTGTTACACCTATCTTGACCGTTTTATATGGCAAATCTTCGGTTACATTAAGTGGCTCAGGCACCCATCCATTTGATTTGGATAAGATTATATGGTCGCCCTTCTTAATGGAAATTGCATTCTTTGTCTCCCCTTGGCTATTTACGATCTGAATGGGGGACGTCCTGATCTTTGGGCCTGCCAGATCCATATAGATCTTTATTTTTTTACCGGTTTCTTCACTTACCGTTTTTATCATTTCCACCATCTTCTTCCACAGTTCCAGATCCCCCTTGCCGAGGTTAATCCGGGCTATTTGCATCCCGAACTTTACCATTTTCTTTACCAGAGCCTTATTTTCAGCTGCCTCATCGGGCATGGTTACCATGATCTCGGTAAAGCGTTTCCCTTTCTCCTTGCTAAATAGTCGGTATGAATGCTGCTTCAACAATTTTCTACTATCATAGAAGCCAATGATCTCCCCCTCAGGGTCTATTGATTTCGGCGTGCCTTTTATGAGATTTAAATTGCGGATAACGTTATAGAGGTTACCGTACACATACCCTTCCGCAGTCCTAAGGGAGGATACCCCCAGGTCTGAAAGAGAATTATGATATTTTCTCAGGTCATGGGTGCGCAAGATCAAATAGCGGATAAGGTTCTTGGCACTTAGCCTGTAGTCAGGATGAACATCCAGGATGAGGTCATTAATAGCATTTTCATTGGCTGTTAATTCTGCGAATATCCCTGAAAGCTCATGCTCAAGTTTTTCAATTTTCATCTAACTCCGATATCGTTTGGTACTTATCTCTAATTAATAATTCAAATTTTATTTATCTGGGCTGAGGTTGTAAAATACCTCACAGGACAAACAACTAGGTAGTAAGATATGACATTTAGGGGGATAGAATTGACAATTGAGAATTATGATTTAGGTTTTTTTATATAGAAGGACTTACTTTAATCTAGAAACCTTGAAAATCCTTCACGGATAGACCAGCAAAGACCGATAGCCATGAGTACCAATCAACCCGTACAAACCAAAGAACGCATACAAGCCCTCGATTTCTTACGGGGATTTGCCTTGTTAGGTATCCTTATCATGAACATTCAATTGTTTGCAATGCCTATGGCAGCCTACTTGAATCCAACTTCATTTGGAGATTTCAATGGCCTAAATAAAGGAGTCTGGATATTCGGTCACCTTTTTGCAGATGAAAAGTTCATGACCCTATTCTCCATCTTGTTTGGAGCCGGGATCATACTCATGACACAGCGGGCTGTAGAACGTTCCGGGAGATCAGCTGCACTACATTATCGACGTACTTTCTGGTTGCTGGTCATCGGACTCACACATGCACATCTTATCTGGTCTGGTGACATCCTGGTGCCTTATGCAATAGGGGCCTTGTTTGTCTATCTTTTTCGAAATGCAAAACCTTTGACACTCTTGATCGTGGGTATTCTGGTAATAGGGGTACATACGCTGATCTACGGGTTCATGGGAAGTACTATGGAATTTTGGCCACCTGAGAGCATTGAAATGGCTAAACAAAGCTGGATACCCTCGGAAGAATTAATACAGCACCAGATAGACGCCGTAACCGGTTCACTAAGTGAACAGATCAGTTTTAACTCTGCGGAGGCCACTTTTCTGGAGACTTTTGTACTCCTGATGATATTGTTTTGGCGTGCAAGCGGACTCATGCTTGTGGGGATGGCATTATATAAATGGGGCATCCTGACGGCTAAAAGATCAAAAGCATTTTACACCAGAGGTCTCATCGCAGGCTGTTTATTGGGATTGTCGATCACTGGTTATGGTATGTACACCAATTTTCAGGCGGGATTCTCCTTTGAATATTCCATGTACCTGGGTTCGCAGTGGAATTATTGGGGTAGCCTCTTTATGGGCTTCGGCTATATCTGCGGTATTATGCTGCTAGCCAAATCCAATGCCCTGCCATGGCTGAGAGACCGACTCGCTGCAGTGGGTCAAATGGCGTTGACCAATTATCTCATGCATTCCATCCTTGGTGTATTTATCTTCTGGGGTGTTGGCCTCGGACTTTGCGGACAACTGGAACGCTGGCAACAATTAATGGTGGTCATCGGTGTATGGGTCCTGCAAATTCTTTGGTCTAGACCCTGGTTAAACAGTTTCCGTTTTGGCCCTATGGAATGGTTATGGCGCAGTCTGACGTATATGGAACGGCAGCCCTTTCGAAGGACAGCGGCATAGCGAGAAATAGTTCAAGATTATTCAAGACTATACATGGTGATAAAAGTCATAGGCCATACCCTTTGATGCTTTTACTTTTATATGATTCACAAAATTAAATAGGATGAAAGGGGCTATTTTTTATTCGAGCAAATACGGCAGTACGGAACAATATGCCAACTGGATCGCTGAAGCAACGGGATTACCGGTTTTTGATGCCATTGAGGGCAATGGAGATCCTTCAAGATATGATTTCCTAGTACTCGGCAGTCCGATAATCTACTTTAGGCTCATTATACGCAAATGGCTAAAAGAGCATTGGGCCGGCATTGCCCAGAAGCCTGTTCTTTTCTATTCCGTTTCCGGCGCACTAGCAGGGAAGAAGCTGGATGGCTGGATTTCTAAAAGTCTTTCACAAGATATTGTCTCCAAAATGCATGTCGTGAATTTGGGGGGGAGACAAATTCCTGGCGAACTAAACCTATTTGATGGGATCATGCTCAAAGTGGCGGGCCTTTTTAACCCCGACCGGGAGGCAGGAAAGCAGGAGTCAAAGGGATTCGACCTTATGGACAAAGACAGCATTGAGCCCATTCTTCAGTGGGTCAGACAGATCTCGAATAAAGTTGAAGTGGCTTAGGTAATAGTACTTCTCAGGCAACGTTTAAGTTCCGGCCAGCGCCTCGATGAGATCCTCACATCCTCCGTTATTTATAAATTCGGAATGATCATTTATGGTTTCGAAATGCTGACCAGTGATCATTTGACAAAGCATCTCGTTATTATTAATTTCTTTAAAGGTGTTTAAGACTTTCTCGGTAACCTTATTTTTGATGTAAGGAGGAAGTTTGCCCGGATTTTTCCGGCACCAATTAAGTGTTTTCATCCAAATGGCAGCGCTTAGTGCCCCACAGGCTTGTCCGCTTAATCCGAGTCCGCCTGCAAAGCCGGAAACCATCATTTGTTCTTCTTCACTTCCGCCCATCCTTTTTACGACCTCGGATGCACAGCTAACTGGCTTTTGAGTTAGCTCAATTTGTTCCTTAAGTCCATCTTTCCCCGATTGTATCGCTTCCGGAGCCCAGTCTTCTGCCAGGTTCATGCACTTGCTGTTTTCCATGCCTTTGATCGTCGTAGTTAGCATCAATCTAACTATCCCGAATACATTACTAATGCTATATCCGAGTATTTCTTTACAATTAACTGTATTTGATCGATTTTCAAAGGAGTCCACCAAGTGTTGTGTGGCCGTGACAGCCACAGCAGTGGCCATGTCTATATCCTTATGCTTTCGGTAAGATTCCGCCCCTACAGCTAAAGCAGCACCCCAGATCATGCCGCATTGGTGACCCTGATTCATAATTCCGCCGGCCAAAGGATTTAAGGCGAGCTCTGCGAGTTCATCCGGATGTCCGAATTCGCGATTTAGTATGTGGGCAAAAGTATGCGAACAGGCGCCGCATTGCCGAAAAACTTGCTTAGTGTCCTGGGGTTTACTTTGTGGCGTTTCCATCTGGCTTCTTATTACTTTGTTACTAAGGGAAATAGTAATAAAAAGCCGAGGTACTAACAATGATATTAGTCAGTGCCTTCGGTATTAATGTTAACTAAGTTTTTCCTTAAAAAAAGCAATAGTTCGTTCCCATGCCAGATCCGCTGCCTCTTTATCGTACCTGGGTGTAGAGTTGTTATGGAAACCATGTTTTACATCCGGATAAAAATGCGCTTTGTAGTCAATGCCATTTTCCTTCAGGGCTTTTTCATAGTCGGGCCATCCGGCATTAACCCGTTCATCGAGACCTGCATATTGGAGTAAAAGAGGCGCATTTATCTTGGCTGTATCTTCAGCCGAAGGCTGACCCCCATAAAAGGGAACAGCAGCCCCCAGATCGGGCAATCTTGTTGCCATCATATTAGAGATCCATCCACCAAAGCAAAAACCGACTACCCCAATTTTCCCACTGCAATCCTCGTGCGATTTTAAGTAATTAAAAGCGGCAATAAAATCCTCCAGCATTTCACCGCGATCCCGTTTTCGTTGCATCGCCCTGCCATCATCATCGTTCCCCGGATATCCACCCAAGGGCCACAAGGCATCTGGTGCCAGGGAGATAAATCCTTCTAGTGCAGCCCTTCTTCCTACGTCTTCGATATACGGGTTTAAACCCCTGTTTTCATGGACAACTACAATACCAGGCAATTTGGTGCTGGCATCACTGGGTTTAGATAAGAGACCACGGATCTCACCGCCTCCTTTGGGAGAATCATAGGTAATATAATCAGCTATAATTCTTTGATCGTCTTGTTTTATCAAAATGGAATCTGCGTAGTTTGGCATGAGGAAGCTCATAAGCGAAGGAACGGTTAGGCCTCCTATGGCATAGAGCGATAGTTTATCAATGAATTGCCTTCTATCCAGTTTGTTATGTGCATAGGCATCATAGAGATCAAAAACTTCCGGGTTAATGTCTTTTTTGCTAATTTTTTTCATCTTCTAATAATTGGTAAATGTGAGGCACCTTCGTATGATGCTGCGTTTATAGTTTAGTGAACTCCAGCCCTTCGATGCAATAGATTTTGGAGGTATCAAAGATTAATACCGTTCCCTCAGTTTCATCTGACTCCTCCTTCGGGATCTTTGGCATTACCCTGGCAATGGATCCGTTCAGGTTAACCGTATATTCCTCATCAAAATCCTTTGAAGATTTCGAAGAAAAAGTAAGCATATTATCTTTTGCTCTCCATGTACCTTTTTCTTCCTTGTCGGACACACTGGTGACCCCTCTGTTGACCTTATTAAGGGTATGAAGATCATAAGTCCCGTCCTCATGAAGTGAGAGTTTATATTCTATTATACCACTATCGCAATCGTATTTGAGGTAATAGACTCCAAATATAGTCTCGGTCTGAGTGTATGCTGTAAAGCCCATCAACACAAAATAAAAGATCAATATATTTCTCATGTATATGCTTTTTTGATTTTAAACTTTCTTCATCTTTACGGCTCGTATCGCCTATTCAGTATTCCTTAATCGGATGATCCTTCCTTTATCGGCTGCTGTCGGACTCCCTTCATCGATCAGTATTAAAAGATCTCCACTGGGTACCTGGGCAATATCCCTGACCCTTCCGATGTTCTCGAGCACTATATCGGTTACATCAGTATCCGGATCATAACGTACCAGATCTCGTCCTAGCAGGCTTCCCATAAGAAAGGAGCCATTCCATTCAGGGAAATTACTGTCTTTTAGTTTAATCAGCCCCGAAGGGGATATCCGAAAGCTTGTTGTCCAGGCTTTTAAGGGCAAGACGGTAGAATCTGCCGCCTCTTCTTCAGTCATATCGGATACAGGGGTCCCGTCATAGTTCAGCCCATAGGAAAACAAGGGCCAGCCATAATTCCCTCCTTTTTCAATGATATTCAGTTCGTCTCCACCTAAGGGTCCGTGTTCATTGGCATAAAATATATTGGTAGCTGGATCATAAAAGAAGCCTTGCGGATTGCGGTGGCCATAAGTCCACACACTGATAGGTCCGGATTCCCCAACAAATACCGGATTATCTGCCGGGATCTGTCCATCTTCCATAAAACGATGGATCTTCCCCAAGACATTACTCAGATTCTGTGGTCCAGGATCGGGATAAGGGCTGCCCCCAACGCCAATAGAAAGGAAGAAATGCGTATCGTCCTGCCAGGCAATTCGCGATCCAATAGAAAATTGGTCAGAGCTGTAGATCACTTCCAAATCTTCGGCCTTATTATTCACCAATTTGAACCGTGCTACGGACAAGTTATACGCATTGTTCACGTAGGTGATATAGATCCAGTTATTTGTTTCGTAATTCGGGTGAAGGCTCACGTCCATAAGTCCCCCATAAATAATTCCGCTAAAAGTGGTAGTAGCTGTGCCCGGAATACCTGTGACCCGAGCCGCACTTCCATTTAGATAATGATAAAATGCTCCTGTTCGGTCTGTAAAGAGGTATTCTTCCTCCCCGATCACTTCAATAC
>JAHHLF010000342.1 GCA_018679315.1 Bacteroidia bacterium
CAAAAAGCGGCAACTGGAATTCCAAATTTTTTAGCTGTATCCAGGACTCCCTGTATCGCTTTCCCCGATAAGGTCTGATCATCCAGCTTTCCCTCCCCGGTAATGATCCAGTCGGCCCCTTTTATAATACTGTCAAAGTTTGCCAGGTCTTTGACCAGCTCAATCCCTGAGGCGAGTTCTGCATTGAGGAAAATACAGGCGGCGCCTCCCATTCCACCGGCCGCTCCTGCCCCTGAAATTTGTTGCACGTCTATTTTGAATTGCTCCTTAAGGACCTCAGCAAAACTTTTCAAGCCTTTATCCAATTCTACTATTTCAGCATCTTTTGCCCCCTTTTGCCTGGCATAGATGTGGGCTGCGCCGGTGGGGCCATAGAAGGGGTTGGTGACATCGCAGGCTACCTTAAATTGCATGTCCTTTAGTTCAGGAATTACGCCAGAGGTATCAATGCTGGCGACATGGATGAGATTAGCTCCAACCGGACTAAGCGTATTTCCGTGCTCGTCTAAAAATTGAAAACCCAGGGCAGTGGCCATTCCCATTCCGGCATCATTGGTGGCACTGCCCCCAATGCCCAGGATGATCTCTTTGGCACCTTTATCAATGGCATCTGCTATGAGTTGCCCTGTACCCAGGGTTGTGGTCTGCATACAGTTCCTTTCATGGTCCTGTAATACCTTAAGGCCCGAGGCTTCGGCCATTTCGATATAGGCGGTGCCGGAGGAGGGTGAATACAGGTAGGATGCCTGGATGGGTCTGAATAAGGGGTCAGTTACACTTACTTCAACGGTATCGGCATTGAGGTAATAACGAACCACTTCGATAGTCCCGTCGCCCCCATCGGCCAGAGGAGAATTGATGATTTCAACTTCCGTATATACCTTTCGCAAACCGGTCTCAACGGCCTCACAAAATTCCAGGCCTGTGAGGGAACCTTTGAACTTATCCGGGGCAATCACAAACTTGTTCATAGGACGAAAAGCTTAGAAAGAGGAATTAGTTTCAATTTATCTATCGCATTAAAATAAACAATAGTTGGATAGGCTCGATAAAAAGAATAGTTCAATTGTCATTGCAGCCTGACAATTATCATTTTAACCTCCATGTATAAGTTGTAATTTGACTTATTGCCTTGAACAGGAGGCTTAATATAGTTTGAATTAAAATTTATGGTCATGAAAAAAATTGGAATCTGGATAGATAAGGAAAAGGCACATATCGTCACCTTGGAGGGAGAAAAAGAACACTTTAAAACGATAGCATCAGAACTGGAATCGTTTAATGTACGTGGGGGGTCGCGTTCCAAGACCCGCTGGGGCCCGCAACAGGTAGTTCATGACAGTAAATATCTGGAGCGCGAAAAGCATCAGATGCGCGATTATTTTACAAATCTGGCCAACGCAATTAAAAATGCGGATGTGATATCAGTTTTCGGACCCGCAGAGGTGAAGGAAAAATTTGCCAAAGAATTGTCTGAAAAGTATCCTGAAATAGCAGCTAAAGTAAAGGCGGTTGATACAGTAGATAGTATGACGGATAATCAGGTAAAGGCAATGGTAAAGGAGCATTTTGGATGGGAAAGGCCTTAGAAAGCAGCAGACATAGAGTTCACTACAAATTATTCCGGTCTGTGTGGAAAATCATAGTTAAACTCTTCGCTTAAGCGATCGATATAGGCGTCCCAGCGGGGGTCGCCATACAGGTTTTTGAACTCGGGAACAATAAAGAAGGTCTCCGTATAGGTACTCACAGCATCAAATGCGTTATTCAAATAATCGAAAGCCTTGTCATGATTGTTTCTATGGGCATATATTATAGCCAGATCAAAATTAGGCCAGCCGTTAGTTGGTAAAACATCAGTTGGAAAATTCTGAAATTCCACAATCAACTTATCGGCCTCTTTTATCTCTCCTAATTCGTAGAGTATGGGTATTTTATAGAAGAGATACCAATATCGATCCTTTTCTCTTTCAATGGTTTTCAATGCTACTTCATAATCTCCATTCATGCGGTGTATGGCAGCTTCCATAGCATTGTGCGATTCCTTTGATATAGCCACTTCACTAAATTTTTTGAAAGACCTTAATGCAGCTTCATAATCGGCCCAAAAGATTTCGATATACATCTTAGACAAGTGAAGGTCTGTCTCTAATGGATCCAATTTAAGACCTTTTTTGGCTAAATCATACGCTGTTCGAATTTGATTCAATCGACTGGTCTGATGATTTGCATAGTTGATTATTCCTGCGATATTTGACCCATAAGTCAAGGCACTATCCATATATTGCATTGCTGCCTTAACATCACGATCGTGCCACTTCCAGTTAGATAAGCCGACATATCCTACTGCAGAAGTAGGATCGAGTCGAACGGCTTCTTTGGCAGCTTCCATCCCGATCCTAATGCTTTCCTCATACGAAAAATGTCCATGATATAATCCCTTATGTATTGTTATTTTACTGAGTGATGCATGAGAAGATGCATAATTGGGATCAATTGAAATAGACCTGCGTATCAGGGAATCAGCAGCTAATGATGACACCCTATCAAAATATAACAATGTATCCTCAGCCTTCAAATAAAGCAGGTAAGCCTCAGGATCTACCTTACGTTTCCGGACATCCTCACTGGACAGCGTAATATTGAGATAACTCCCAACATTT
>JAHHLF010000167.1 GCA_018679315.1 Bacteroidia bacterium
TATCTACACAAGCCAATCACTTTGGCGCGTTTCGATGCCTCGGTAAAGCGTGCAGTAAGCAAGTATGAGCAAATACACAAGGTAAACGAAGATGAGGAGCATATTTTCGTAAAGAGCAATCTCAAGAAAAGAAAAGTAATTCTTAACGAAATAAAGTGGATAGAAGCCCTTGGAGACTACATTAAATTGGTAACGGATGAAGCCAATATTGTGATCCTTTCTACCATGAAAGCTTTTGAGCAGCGATTACCGTCTGAAAAATTTCTCCGGATCCACAAATCTTATATTGTGAACCTGGAAAAAATTGAACGCTTTAACAGCAAAAATGTTGAAGTGAGTGGACGATCGATCCCGCTTAGTCGCAACAAGAAAACGGAGCTCGCAGAGGCATTGAATAATGTCTAATTAAATGTGATCTGCGTGATAGATCACGCGGATGCTTCGGTATTGGGAAATAGCATTAAAGGATCTTTGGATTCTTTTAATGCTATTTTTCGTTTGTGCCATAGACACTTCCAATGGGATCTTTATGAGAATCTGATTTATATACTGATTTCTCAACCTGCTGATCAAAGGAGATTCAGGTCCTAGCACATTGCTGCTAAATTCCTGTCTTAAAGACCGGGCAAACCAGGAAGACCCTTCCTGTACTCTTTGGTATTCCTTATGCTTGAATTCGATACGAATGATCCGAATAGCCGGCGGATATCTGAATTGGGCTCTCTCTTTCATCTGCCTGTCAAACATGGCCTTATAATCTCCATGTAAAACCTGTTTTAATACAGGATGTGCGGGCTGATAAGTTTGAATGATCACCTGCCCTTGTTTTTTAGTGCGCCCTGCCCTGCCTGCTACTTGCATCAAAAGCTGATATCCCCTTTCATGTGATCTGTAATCAGGGAAATTTAACAGCGTATCTGCATTCATGATCCCTACCAGGTTCACATGCCTGAAATCTAATCCTTTCGTTACCATTTGGGTGCCGACAAGGATATCAATATCTCTCTTTTCAAAAGCCGTAATGATCTTTGAATAGCTGTGTTTTCCACGTGTCGTATCATAATCCATCCGCATTACGCGCGCATCGGGCAATAGCGCGCCCAATTCCGTTTCCACCTGTTCTGTTCCCAAACCTTTGGTATCTAAACTTTGATTCCCGCATGCCGCACAACCCACTTCAAGCGTTTCGTGATAGCCGCAATAATGACAGCGCAATTCTCCACGGTATTGATGATAAGTAAGGCTTACATCACAATTTTGGCACTGCGGAATATGTCCGCAACTTGTACACTCCACAATTGGGGAATACCCCCGTCTATTTTGGAATAGAATGACTTGCTCCTTATTGGCCAAAGTTTCGCGAATAGACTCCAGCAGTGGTCTGGAGAAGTGCCCCTGAATGATTTTCTTTCGATGTTGTTCTTTCAGATCCACGAGATGGATCTGTGGCATCAGAATCTCCTTGTAGCGATCCGGTATTTGGGCATAGCCGTATTTTCCGGTGATGTGATTGTTAAAGGAAGTAACACTAGGTGTCGCAGATCCTAAAACAATATGTGAACCCAAGGATTTAGCCAAAACCACAGCAGCATCACGACCATGATACCTGGGAGCAGGGTCGAATTGTTTATAAGACGGGTCGTGTTCTTCATCCACAATGATCAGTCCCAGTTTTCGAAAGGGTAAAAACAAAGCAGAACGGGTTCCCAGAATGACCTTCGTCTTTGGCGATTCCTGTAGCACATTATTCCATGTTTCCACTCTTTCATGGACCGTGTAACGCGAATGATAAACTGTGATAGCTTCTCCAAAATGCTGCTGCAAACGAGTGATCAGTTGGGCTGTCAAGGCGATCTCAGGCACCATGTAAAGCACTTGTTCACCTTTGTTCAAGGCTTTCTGAGTCAGTTTAACATAGATCTCTGTCTTGCCGGATGCCGTCACTCCTTGGAGCAAGACTACTTTACCAGAATCAAGTTGGTCTTCGGTGTCGGACAGCGCCTGAGACTGTTGCTGATTCAAGTCAATATCCAACCTTGTTTGTACTTGCAGTTCAGTGTTAATCCTATCTTCCCTTACCTTCTTCTCTTCGAAAATCCCTTTGTCAAGTAAAGCTTTACGGACGGCTGCTGAAATACCGCTCGACTTTATAAGTTCAGATGAGGAGATCCACTCTTTTACCTGTCCGGCCAGCTGAAAATATTGCATGACCAGGGCCTTTTGCTTTTCTGCTCTGGACAATTGTTCCAAGACCATGACCAGACCTTCATCTGTCTGATATTCAGGTAGTACTCTAATATATTTGACCCATTTTGGTCGATATCGTTCCTGTATTTTTTCCTGTATCTCGATCAATCCTTCTTCCATCATGGATTGGAGAACTGGCAATACGCCCTTGCGCTCTAAAATTCGCTGTATATCTCCTACTTTGAGCGAGCTATTATTCTGAAGGGCTTCGAGGATCAGGAATTGGTTGTCTGTCAATTCCCTTTCGTCTACCATATCTTTTGCTACAGGCAGAATAACGGTCTCACTTTCCAACATAAATGCACCCGGAAGTGCAGTACGCATCACGTCGCCTAAAGTGCACATATAGTAAGATGCGATCCATTGCCAGAATGCCAGGTGATCCTCAAAGACAATCGGGGCTTTGTCAAGAACCTGGTCAATGGGCCGTGCTTCATAGCCTTGAGGTGCATCTTCGTGAATGGAGTGGACAAGTGCTGTGTATAATTTAGAACGTTTAAAGGGGACAGCAATACGCATGCCCGGTTGCAAGATGCCGGCCTGATCCGCAGTAACCGAATACGTATAGAGCTTGTCTAAAGCAAGAGGCAAAATGACGTCAACATAGGGCATAGGAAATCCTATTCATTTATTTTTTTACGCAGGGAATTCAAGGTCGCATTCAATTCAAATCCCAGTAGCAGAATATTGGCATTTATCCATATATAGACCATCAGGATGAGCAATCCCCCTATAGCCCCAAACAGCTCGTTATATCGGGCGAATTTCTCAATGTAAATCCCGAAGAGATAAGAAGTCAACAAAAATAGCAAGGTGGAAATCAATGCTCCATAAGAAAAGAACTTTGCCTTTTTGCCTTCTGCAGTACCAAAGTAGTAGAGCGTTGCAGTGGTCAAATATGAGATGAGTATAAAGAAGAACACCTTGCCTCCCCTGGCCAAAAATATATCTGTTTTAGTCAAATCATAACCTTGTGTTGTAGCTGCCCATTCCCCTAAATACCCAAGAATATAGAATTCAAAGTAAACATACGCTACTGCACCAATGATCAAGGAAATTGACAGAATAAGCCCTACCATAAGCGCATAAGCGTATTGCTTGAAAGAATTTCGGGAAAACTCAATATGGTATGATTTTTCAAATCCCCCGAAAATGGCATTCACACCACTCGTCATCAGGAATATGGAAATAATAAATGCAGACGATAAGAGCCCTCCACTTTTTTGACCCTTAATCTGATGGTAGATCTCTGCAAAATATTCGCCGGTTGCATCCGGTAGAAAGGATTCGAGAAATAAAAGGAACTGACTATCGAAATTTTCATTTCCAACACTTACATAAGGGATAAGGAATGGGATCAAGGTGATCAGGAATATAAGTAAGGGGAAGATCGCCATAAACAAACTGAAAGCAATAGCGCTTGCTCTCGTACTTAGCGCCCCTTTAACTATCCCCTGTATGTACATCTTCACCAGATCGTACATGGAAAGCCCTTCAAAAGCTTTGAGTTTGATCTTTTTGAGAAGACCGAAAAACTGGCGAAACACAGGCAATTTATTCAATTTGGCTTCGATCATATCTAGTAGGCCTTTAAGCTAAGGTCTTTGTTCTTAACCGAGTGGGTTAATGCTCCGCTGGAAATATAATCAACACCGCATTCTGCATAGGCACGTAATGTATTCTCATTTATTCCGCCTGAAGATTCGGTCTGGCTTTTATTCCCAATAAGCGCGACAGCTTCTCGCGTATCCTCATAACTAAAGTTATCGAGTAGTATTCTGTGAACCCCTTTTTCTTCGAGAATCTGAGCTACCTCATCTAAATTACGCGCTTCCACAATGATCTTCAGATCCCGGTCTTTTTCTTTTAAATAAGCCTGCGTTTTCCGAATGGCCTTGCTTATCCCTCCGGCAAAATCTATATGATTATCCTTCAGCATGATCATGTCATATAAGGCAAATCTGTGATTCTTCCCTCCCCCGATCTTGACCGCCCATTTTTCCAAAGCCCGAATGCCAGGTGTTGTTTTGCGTGTATCCAGGATCTGTGTTTTCGTTCCTTCTAACAGCGCGACATATTCCTGCGTCTTTGTGGCTATGGCGCTCATGCGTTGCATGGCATTCAATACAAGTCGCTCTGCTTTGAGTATACTCTGTGAGGAACCAAAAATTTGAAAGGCAATATCCCCGTACTTCACAGCTTCACCATCAGGTATAAGCACTTCCATTTTTAAGGTCGGATCTACGTAGGTAAATACACGCCTGGCAAAATCCACGCCGGCAAGGATCCCTTCATCTTTAACCAGGAGATGTGCCCTGCCCTCAGCAGATTCAGGTATGCATGCCAAAGAACTATGATCCCCATCCCCTACATCTTCCCGGATGGCATTTGCAATTATTATTTCAAGTTCTTCCTCGAATTTCTCAGCTGATATCATGCTTTTTATTAAACTATGCTAAAGTACTAAAAATAGGGTCCATTTAATGGCAGGCAATTATATCATACCTTTAACAGATGAAGCTTAAATTAATCGTTCTGGGTAAGACAGATAAGAAGGATTTACAAGGGCTGATCGAAGACTATGAGGCCCGTATACGCCATTATCTCCCTTTTGAAATAGAGGTGATCCCAGACATAAAAAGATCCAGGAATAGTTCCCAGGAGGAAGTTCGAAACATGGAAGGGAAGGCTATTCTTGATCGTGTGAAACCTTCCGATATTGTTTTTTTGTTCGATGAAAAAGGAAAACCCTATTCATCACGAGGTTTTGCCAAGTTGCTGCAGAAACAAATGAATGCCGGACATAAGCAATGGATACTAGTTGTTGGCGGAGCATTCGGATTTAGTAAAGAAGTCTATAACAGGGCGCAAGGAAAGATCTCCCTGTCTGAAATGACCTTCTCCCATCAGATGGTACGCTTGTTAATTGTCGAGCAGCTATACAGGGCAAACACGATCCTCAAAGGAGAACCCTATCACCACGATTGAAGTGGTGCTAATAAAGCACTCTGAATTTAATGGTATGATCGATGTTCTTGAGGGCTTTGATAACATCTTTATTGTACTCTTTATCCAGATCTGTGATCACATAACCCACTTCGCTGTCTGTAGACAAGTATTGTCCGGTTATGTTCATATTGTAGGAAGCAAGGACTTCGTTGATCTTGGCCATAATGCCGGGCATGTTTTCATGGATATGTAAAAACCTGTGTGCATTGACCTGTTTTGGTAATCTGATATTTGGAAAATTAACAGCATCTACCGTATTTCCCGTATTGATATAGTCCATGATCTTGTTAGGGACAAAATCTGCAATATCCCGCTGCGCTTCCTCAGTACTCCCGCCTATATGAGGTGTAAGTATCACATTTTCAAGGCCTTGTAGTCCTGATTTAAACGGGCCATTAGTACGGGGTTCTTTCGGAAATACATCGATAGAGGCACCTCCCAGCTTTCCACTCTTCAAAGCTTTCTCCAGTGCCTTTAGGTCTACAACAAAGCCACGTGAAAGATTAATTATGCAGGCCCCGTCTCGCATTTGATTGATTTCTCGTTCCCCGATAAAACTCGTATTGGATTTTTTGTCATCAATATGAACAGACACTACATCTGAAACATTTAGAAGATCCTCCAGGGTACTGCAACGAATGGCGTTACCAAGCGCCAACCTGTCTTCCAGGTCATAATAGTAGACCCGCATACCTAAACTCTCAGCTAGGATGGATAGCTGTTTACCAATATTTCCATATCCGATGATACCCAGGTTCTTTCCGCGGACTTCCCTGGAATTACCCGCTGTTTTATTCCATTTGCCCTGGTGCATTTCTACACTCCTGGGAAATATATTTCGCATCATCATAATGATCTCAGCGATGGCAAGTTCGACTACAGAACGGGTATTGCTATAAGGAGCATTAAAAACAACGACGCCATTCTTCCGGCACTGATCCAGATCAATCTGTTTCGTCCCGATGCAGAACGCCCCGATCACTAATAATTTATTAGCTGCTTCCAGCACCTTTTTCGTTACTTGTGTTTTGGACCGGATGCCGAGAACATGTACGCCCTTAATCTTTTCGATAAGTTCTTCCTCCGACATACTGCTGGTAATTAATTCAACAGAAAATCCGTCTTCTGATAGATTGTCAAATGCAACCGGGTGAACATTCTCCAGTAACAATATCTTAATCCGGTTTTTTGGATAAGACAGATTACGGGGCAAGTCGTTCACAAATAAAAACTCATCTAAATTCGGGGTGACGTGATCTGCCTTGTCTGCAGCTTTAACTCGGTGTACATTCTCCGTATACGCAAAGAATTTATGGGCAATTCCAGCTTCACGCATCACATAATCACTGTAGCCGTCACCTATAACCTGCACTTCTCCATCGAGGTCAAGCCGTCGTAAACATTCAATCTTACCATTGTGACTGGCCAATGGATTCTCTTCGTCAAAACCTACGATATAACCTTCCTTATTGAACTTGAAGGTATTCGCATACACCCGATCTGAAGGGATATTGTATTCAGCAACTATAGGATCTATGAACTCTTTAAAACCACAGGAGATCACATAAATATCATCTGTAAACTTTTCAAAGAATTCTCTGTTTGACGAAATGGATTTGGAGATCTTTTGTTGTAAATCTTCCACCAGGCCAGGCAGGTCATCT
>JAHHLF010000368.1 GCA_018679315.1 Bacteroidia bacterium
AACCACGTTTTGAAAGCCTGCGGTTGGATATTGTCCTGGATAAATGCCAAGCAATTGTTCCAAACGGAATTCGCAGTTATACCCATCTTAAAAATACTCTATTGAACGGTTAGTGATTACTTCTGCAGGTAAAAGATAGCTCTCGACGATGCTCATTTACAAGTAAGACAAATATGTGAACAAAAAACATAAAAAAAAAATCAATTAGGGGTTGATTTTTCCCTTTTTTTTTTGCAAGTTTTCGGCCCTAGAAGGTAATCTCCTAAATATAGAGTTTTTGCCTAAATAATCATGAATTTTTCGACGATTTCTTTTAGAGTTCGGTATGCCGAGACCGATCAAATGGGCGTGGTATATCACGGCAATTACTTGCAGTACCTGGAGATGGGCAGAGTTGAGTGGTTAAGGGCTATGGGTATTTCCTACAAGCGTATGGAAGAAGACGGCATCAAATTACCTGTAATTTCTGTAAACCTAAAATACCTGAAATCAGCTGCTTATGACGACCATATCACTGTCGTCACAAAAATCAAAAAATTGCCCCAGGTCCGGATTGAATTTGATTATGAGATCAAGTCAGAAAACGGAGATCTCCTGGTAGAAGCAAATACGGTTTTGGCATTTATGGACACGGCGACAAACAAACCTATACGCTGTCCGGATTCTTTGCTGGAGAAAATCAAAGAAACCTATTTCTAAAAAAGGGCCACTAATAAAATACTTATTACAGCCAGGCCTATTCCTCCCCAATTCGTCTTACTGATATGCTCTTTGAATAAGGCAATACCCAATAGGGTTGTACACATGACTATGGCTACATTATTTAAAGTAAAGACAGTGGCACTATTTAAGGCTGGTGTATTTAAAGCGCGCAGTAAAAAATAGATCGAAAAAAAGTTGGGTACTCCTAAAATGATCCCGGCCAGGATATTTCGCTTTCCAAACGTGAAGAGACGTTTGCTTTGTGTAGTGCTGATAAAAACAAAACCGGTTAAAGCAGCCGCGGCAAAAACAGCTGAACTGAATATTGGAAATTCTGCCTCTGCCACCAGTCCATCCTGAATGTATTTGATACTTACATCTATAATACCTGAACCTAGAAAGACCAGGGCTGGCAGTCGCAGACCTTTGCTTCGAAAATTAGATCCGGGCTTTACAGAGGCATAATAAACAGCTAATAACGCTAAAATGATCCCGACTATTTTTAACATACTCAAAGTCTCATTGTACAACCATACTCCGATCAATACTGGAATAGCCAAAGACATTTTCGTGGCAACAGAGGCTACCGATACACCCAGATCCTGGGATGTTCTGGCCATTAAATTGAAGACGACAATAAAAAGAATACCCAGTCCAACTGCCGGAAAGAACCAGGGTTTCCCCGGAAGTGTAGTTAGAGGAACAGATTGACCAAAGACTAGCAGGCCAACACTACATGCTATTATATAATTAATAATGATTGCAAATAATGTTTCAACCTTATGCGTGGAGAACAGCTTAAATATGATAAAGATCAAACTGGAGCAGGCAACCGATAAACAGAGATCAAGCATTTAAAGTTTTGATTTGAGGTGGGTAATGTCTTCTGTCCCGACCTGGAGATGCCAGGTCTGAAGTCCGACTAGTTTCGCTGATTCGATGTGAGCCAGGGTATCGTCTATAAATAATGTGCGTTCAGGCTGAAGCCCTTGTTCTGAAATCACTTTTAAAAATATATCAGGATCGGGCTTGTTCATCTTAATTTCATGGGATAAATACACCTTATCAAATAAGCCGAAAAATTCTGTCATTACATCTGATCCTAATTCCTGAAAACAACTTTGAATATGCAGCTCATTGGTATTTGAAAGGAGAAAGCATCGATATTTCCCATCTTTTCTTATTGCTTTAAGAAACTCAATTCGTTCTTCTGGCAGGTCTTGTAAGATAGCATTCCAGGCCTTTACCAGGTCTTTGGCCTCATAACCAGGCAGGATTTCCATTACTTGAGCAAGAAAGTCAGGCGTAGAGATCAGCCCTTTCTCATAGCGATCGTGATATTCAATCAATACAGGTGGAATTTCCCGGACCCCTAATTTTTCCAGCTCTCTGAAAGTAGCCGGTTTATCCAGGTTGATAAAGACATCGCCAAAATCAAAAATGATGCTATCTATCATTCCTATAGATTAGTAAGGTATCAGACCCAATTTTTTCACGATGAGTGATTAGACCCTTTGCCTCAGGGGCCCTTAATCCTTCCCCAAATTCTTTGTTCCCAGTAAATACCCTGGCCTCATCCCATAACCCTGCATCCATGAAAGTCTGCAGCGTTTGACTGCCACCTTCAATAAAAAGGCTGTTTATTTTTTTCCGATGTAATTCTTTCAAAAGATTTTCCGGCAAATGAGTGTCAAATGGTATACATACATGTTCAACATGAGCGGGAAGATCCGTCCTCTTTTCCGGACTTACGATCCAGCTGGGTGCAATTTCGTTGCAAACTCTATGGTTTTCATTGACATGCATTTCCTGATCCAGGATCACTCGAATAGGCGACTTCCCTTTCCAGCGACGCACGCTGAGTTCCGGGTTGTCTTCGAGCACTGTTTTAGAACCTGCTAAGATGACTTGTTCCTGACTACGCCATTGATGTACGCGTTGTCTGGCCAGTGTGCCTGTGATCCAATACGGCTTCTTTTTGCCCTTTCTTAGTTCCTCTAGTGGAGCCATGAAACCATCTGAGGTCTGGGCCCATTTTAAAATAATATAAGGACGATTCTTTTCATGAAAACAAAGGAAACGTCTATGATGTGTACGACATTCTTTTTCAAGAACATTTGTGATCACTTCAATTCCTGCATTTTCAAGAGCGGTAATACCCTTTCCATCTACAGATGAATTGGGATCCCCGATTCCAATAACAACACGGGGAATTCCTGCCGCGATTATTGCGTCTGTACATGGGGGCGTTTTCCCATGGTGCGAGCAAGGCTCTAAACTCACGTATAATGTACTGTCTACTAATAGCCCTTTGTCCTGAATATTGGATAGGGCATTAACCTCAGCATGAGGTCCGCCATAAGGACTCGTAAAACCTTCTCCGATAATTTTATCATTGTGCACGATACAAGCGCCCACAGCAGGATTTGGCGCAGCAGCACCTAGGGCATTCCGGCCTAATTCCAGACACCGCATGATATATTTTTCATGTATCTTCACAGGGCAAAAATAGGATTAAAAAGGCAACCATGAATTCGGCCAATTACAGGGCGATCCAGGCCGAAGATAACCCGCATCTCGCCCGGATCATCACCTCAATTTTAGAAGATATAGATGTGCCCAAAAAGGGGACAGGTTTTGCCGATGCTTCTATATGGGATATGTATGCTGCATTTACCAAGGCCAGAACATTTTATTTTGTTTTGGAGCAGAACAAAAAGGTGATGGGCGGCTCTGGGATCGCCCCTCTTATAGGGGCAGAAGAAGAGGTTTGTGAACTGCAGAAGATGTATTTGGAACCAACTGCACAAGGTAAGGGTTACGGTAAAAAACTGTTGGAATATTGCCTGGATAAGGCCAGGGAATTTGGCTATAAAATTTGTTATCTGGAAACAATGTCTTTAATGAAAACAGCCCAACAATTTTACCTGAAAAACGGGTTTACATATGTTTCTGAACGGATGGGCAACACAGGTCACTTTGCCTGCCCGGTATGGATGTGCAAGAATTTATAAAATGCTTTTAAGAGAGATCAAGAATATTTATCACCTGGAATTGGATACGATTTATCCTAAAGAGGAAGTTGATAGTCTATTTTCTCTTGCCTTATCACATTATCTCAAGTTTGACAGGTTCATATTAGCGCTACATCCCAACCTGGTGATCAGTAAGGAAGAGGAACAACCTCTTTTTGAAGTCCTGGCCGCACTAAAACAGCATGTTCCCATACAATATATTCTTGGAGAAACACTTTTTATGGAAATTCCGATCAAGGTAGGTGCAGGTGTTCTTATACCGCGACCTGAAACCGAAGACCTTGTGCGATGGATCTTAGAAGATATCCCTGAGGACGCCAAATTCACTTGCCTTGATGTGGGTACCGGCAGCGGGGCCATAGCCATTGCATTAAAGAAACACAGGCCGAAGCTCGATATGCATGCGCTTGATATTTCCAAGCGCGCTATTGAAATATCCCAAGAGAACGCCATGATCCATAAAATGGAAATTCACTTGCTTGAGTATGATATTTTGGGGGAGAACCCCTTGGATTTACCTCTTGATATTGTTGTGTCTAATCCGCCCTATGTCAGGGAATTGGAGCAAGATTCAATGGCGCCAAATGTATTGGATCATGAACCCCCTGAAGCCCTTTTTGTATCCGATGATGACCCTTTGGTTTACTATGAGGCAATTCTCAAATTATGTGCGGATAATTTGGCTAAAGGCGGTTTTGTTTATTTTGAGATCAACGAAGCACTCGGCGAGGAAATGACGGCCCTATTAAAGAAATACAGCTATTCGGATATTCAATTGAAGAAAGATATATTTGAAAAACCGAGAATGATCAAAGGAAGAAAGTCCTGATATGAGTGTCAAAGAGGAAATAGAAATACTAAGGAAGGAATTAAGAGAGCATAACTACAAGTATTATGTACTTGCAGAACCTCAGATATCGGACTATGAATTTGACATGAAATTAAAAGCCCTCCAGGAACTTGAGGAGGCAAATCCTGAATTCTTTGACGCTAATTCACCAACACAACGTGTAGGAGGGGGGGTAACCAAAAATTTTGAAACCGTTGCTCATGCATTCCGGATGTATTCTTTGGACAATTCATATTCAAAAGAAGAAGTACTGGATTGGGAAAAGCGTATTCGCAAAATATTAGGTGATGTTCCGTTAACTTTTACCTGTGAACTTAAATATGACGGGGCTTCTATTAACCTTACTTATAAGTCAGGAGAATTGCATCGCGCAGTAACCCGTGGGGATGGAGTACAGGGAGATGATGTAACGACGAATATCAGGACGATAAGATCCGTACCCCTTCGATTGAACGGCAATTGCCCAGACATATTTGAAGCTCGGGGTGAGATCATTCTTCCGTTGGAAGGATTCAAAAAAATGAATGAAGAACGTATCGAGGCCGGAGAAGACCCCTATATGAATCCCCGGAATACGGCTGCCGGTAGTATTAAATTACAGGATAGCGCACTGGTTGCAGAGCGGCCGCTGGAATGCCTGGTCTATGGGCTGGCAGCTGTCAAACTTCCGCTTATATCTCAGTATTCCATGTTGGAAGAGGCGCGTAAATGGGGTTTTAAAGTGCCAGTTGAGGCAAGGGAATGCAATAGCGTAGATGAGGTTATGGATTTTATAGAGCTATGGGATCTGAAAAGACATGAATTGCCTTATGAGACGGATGGAGTTGTCATTAAAGTAAATGATCTTGATCAACAGGAAGAATTAGGGTATACAGCTAAGGCCCCGAGATGGGCCCTTGCTTATAAATTCCAGGCGGAAGAAGCAACGACTAAATTAGTAGAGATCACCTATCAGGTAGGCAGAACCGGAGCGATCACTCCGGTAGCGAATTTGGAGCCGGTCCTGCTGGCAGGAACAACGGTGAAACGTGCTTCCCTTCATAATGCAGATCAGATCGCGAAACTGGATGTACGGGTGGGTGATACAGTATTTGTAGAAAAAGGTGGAGAGATCATCCCTAAGATCACCAAAGTAGATTTAACACAACGTCCTTCGGGATCCCAACAAACCCAATATATTACCCATTGCCCTGAGTGCCATACACCTTTGATCAGAAATGAGGGTGAGGCTCAGCACTTCTGTCCTAATGAAATGGGATGTCCGCCACAGATCACCGGACGGATCCAGCATTTTATATCGAGAAAAGCGATGGATATTGAAGGTATGGGCAGTGAAACGGTGGTTCTGCTCTTTAATGAAGGTCTCATAACTAACTATGCCGACCTGTATAGCTTGACCACAGCGCAGATAGAGCCATTGGAAAGAATGGCCGAAAAGTCGGCCGAGAACCTTGTTCAAGGTGTGGCCGCTTCAAAAGAAATTCCGTTCGAGAGAGTCCTTTTTGCTCTGGGAATCCGCTATGTGGGTGAAACGGTTGCCAAGAAACTGGCAAGGGCTTATGGAAACATAGATGCCCTTATGAATGCCTCTTTTGAGGAGTTGATACAAGTTGATGAAATCGGAGATCGGATCGCTCAAAGCGTGATCCAGTTCTTCGCTGATGAGCGTAACAGGGAGATAGTTGAGCGATTGAGAAGTCATGGATTGCAATTTTCATTGAGCGCGGATCAATTGGCAAATCAAACAGATACCCTTAAAGAAAAGACTTTTGTCGTCTCCGGTGTTTTTGAGTCGATCAGCAGAAACGAGCTTAAAAAATTGATAGAAGATAATGGCGGAAAAGTTTCTTCTTCAATTTCTTCAAAGACTTCCTATGTGGTGGCCGGAGCAAATATGGGACCGAGCAAAAAAGTTAAGGCAGATGATCTGGGCGTTCCCATAATAACCGAGTCGGAATTTCTTGCCATGCTTAAGCCCTAGACTATGATCACCAATACTACCCAGCGATTTTGGGGAGCTTTACTATCTTTCTCTGCCTTGTTATGGCGGGACAGACGAACGAGAAGTTGGCTCATAGGCCCTTTGATCCTTTTGGTTGCTGGCTTTTTCATTCCTCAAAAGATGATCATACCGGTTAAGGGAGCAAGTACAATAAATTGGGATATTAAGTCATTTTGGGCATATCCCTGGGGAAGTTCAATTACGCATAAGGGAATCGATATATTTGATGAAAGGGGGACAGATGTGATCTCCGCTACTCATGGAGTAGTCGTATACACCCATGAAGGTGGGAAAGGGGGAAAGTCGGTTATGATCCTGGGGCCAAAATGGCGATTCCATTATTATGCACACCTCGATAGTTATGATGCCGTGGCCTTTCAGCCAGTGCGAAGAGGCACCGTTATTGGCACTGTGGGCGATACCGGAAATGCCACTGGAAAGCCGCCACATTTGCACTATGCGATCACTTCCCCTTTTCCGTATTTCTGGCTTTTTGACTCAGAAGCCGTACATGGATGGAAGAAAATGTTCCACTTAAATCCTGATACCTGGCTTCGCCCTTAAGTCAATGAAAGCCGGAACAAAGAATTTGCCCGTATATTAATTACATTTGTAGTAAGGTAGAAATGGATGATAAAAGGGATCAAAGACAGGTTTAAAGTAAAGTCGGGCTTAAAATACCTTAAGGCCGAGCTTGAAAATCCACCCGCAACGGTATCAAGACCCAAGGGGTTACGATCCATAGGTGTTATAGTGGATATGGATAACTTTGATAGATCCGAAGAATTTTACGATCTCATTACCGACTTCAACTTAAGACCTAATGGGGTCAAGATCATAGGGTATAAAGCCTATTACGATACAAATTCACCTTATGCCATTCCTGTTTTCTCAGACAAGGATCTCGGGTGGAATGGGGACATTGAGAATAGTTATGCCTTAGAATTTTTGAGCAGGGAATACGATTTGCTCATTAATTACTACACTAAGGAAAATCTCATGTTGCAACTAATGACCATTAAGACCAAAGCACGATTAAAAGTTGGTTTTTCCGAAGTGGATTCGATCTTTAATGATCTGATACTAAGTTCTCCATTATTAGATTTTGACACCTTCAGGACCGAGATTCAGAAGTATTTGCAGGTAATGGACGAATTAATACTATGACAGATCTTGAAGGATTAGGCGTCGCTTTAGCCACTCCGTTTACTGCAACTGGTGAACCGGATCTTGCAGCTCTTACCCGTCTTGTAGCATATTGTATTGATGGCGGCGTTGATTATTTAGTTGTTTTGGGTACGACCGGAGAATCAGCTACGCTGGATAAGGCCGAGAAAGCACAAGTGATCAACGCGGTTATTGACGCCAATAAAGGGCGATTACCTTTAGTCCTTGGTATTGGAGGGAACAATACAAAGGCGGTTGCACAAGAGATCCAGGATACAGATTTGCAGGATTTTGACGCGATTCTGACAGTCTCACCTTATTACAACAAACCCACACAGGATGGGATCTTTAAACATTACCAGGCGTTGGCAAAAGTAGCGACCAAACCTATTGTGATATATAATGTCCCCTCCAGGACGGGTAGTAATGTGCTGCCTGAAACGATACTTAAACTGGCATTCTCATGTCCGAATATTTGCGGGGTAAAAGAAGCATCCGGAGATCTGGATCAGATCAAAGATATCCTTGATGGAAAACCTTCCGGCTTTGCCGTTATTTCCGGTGACGATGCTACGGCATTGGATACCGTCTTACTTGGCGGACAAGGTGTTATCTCAGTTTTGGGGCAAGGATTACCTGAATTATTTGGCGAGATGATCCGATCAGGATCTGGTGGAGAAGTTCAAAAAGCAAGAGTGCTGGAAACATCTCTAAAAGAAGGAATGGACTTGATTTTTAAGGAAGGGAACCCTTCCGGGATCAAGGCATTACTCCACCGATTGGAGATTTGTTCTCCGGAAGTTCGCTTACCCCTGGTAAAGGCTACAGTTGGTCTGCAATCACAGATCAATCAGTATGTAGACCAGCTTATTCCATCTAAATCATAGACATCAGCTGTTAAATCTTCGTGAAATGAACCCAGATTAAGGGAATGCCTATGTATTTTCGAATTGTAAATTTTGTTTTGAATTCCGTTCAGAATGCCTAATTTTGCAAAATGTTTAAAAAACTGGGGTACGTCCTTCTCCTTTTAATTCCTGTCCTTTTCCTTTCCTCATGTAATGAGTACCAAAAAGCACTCAAGAATGAAGATGCTAAGGAAAAATACGACATGGCCGAGAAATACTACAATGAGGGCGACTTTAAACGTGCAAATCGTCTATTCCAGCAAATAGCTCCCAAGTATGTAGGTAAACCGCAGGGTGAACGTGTGATGTTCTTCCTGGCCGATTCCTATTTCGAGATTAAAGATTATAATTTCGCCGGCTATCAGTTTGAGCGATTTATTAAGTCTTATCCAAAAAGTGATAAGGCAGATGAAGCGGCTTTTTTGGGTGCAAAAAGTTACTATTTTTTGTCACCGCGCTATTCTTTAGACCAAACGGATACAGAAAAGGCCCTTACAAAGTTGCAGGGGTTTATTAATGCCTACCCGGAATCAGAATTCCTTGACGAGGCAAATGCCATGGCTCGGGAATTGACGACCAAAAAGGAGAAGAAGTCTTTCGAGATCGCAAAACAGTATACCAAACTTGGTAAATCCTATATTCTGGAGTACAACATTTCTGCTATAGCAGCAGTCGACAATTTCATTTCAGATCATCCGGGTTCAAGATACAGGGAAGATGCCCTTTTTCTTAAAATCGAAGCCGCGACGAACCTGGCAATGAACTCTACAGAATTAAGGAAAAAAGAACGACTGGAAAATGCGAAAGAGGCGTATGATGCCCTTTTCCGTTACTATCCTGAATCTAAATATGAAAAGGAGGCCGGAAATCTCCTGAACAAAGTAAATAAAGAACTCGCATCTTTGTGATGTATTAAACATAAGAGGAATGAACGATCTTAAAAATTCGAAAGCTCCCGTCACTACGGTTACGATTAATCGTGATAATTTTGACGACAAGACTGAGAATCTGTATGAAGCTATATCTATAGCGGCCAAAAGGGCTATACAGATAAATTCAGAGATCAAAAAGGAGTTATTAGAGAAATTAGAGGAATTTGCGACGTATAGCGATAGCCTCGAAGAAGTCTTTGAGAACAAAGAGCAGATAGAAGTATCTAAATTTTATGAGAAACTTCCCAAACCACATGCCTTGGCCATTCAGGAATGGTTAGAGGATAAGATCTATTACAGAAACACCGAGAAAGACGAGGAATAAGATGTTGCAGGGCAAAAATATCCTGTTAGGAATTACAGGGGGTATTGCCGCTTACAAGACAACATTCCTGGTCAGGTTACTGATTAAAACCGGCGCTAACGTTAAGGTGATCCTTACCGAAAGTGCCGGTTCTTTTGTTTCCTCACTTACCCTGGCCACCCTTTCCAAAAACCCGGTGATCTCCTCTTTCGTAAAAGAGGAAAATAATACAACAGATTGGAATAATCATGTAGAATTAGGTCTTTGGGCCGACCTGATGATCATTGCTCCAGCTACGGCTAATACGCTTTCAAAAATGGCCAATGGCACTTGTGATAATTTTCTACTTGCCACATATCTGTCTGCGAA
>JAHHLF010000336.1 GCA_018679315.1 Bacteroidia bacterium
TCATAGTCTTTTGCGATCCGCTGACCTAATAAAAGTAATAACAGACTTATACAGGCCAGAACCCCTCCTGCAAATGCCAGCGTGGTGTCGCCCCCATTCAGAATTTGTAAGATTCCCGAGAAACATACAATTCCCGTAACCAATTCCATGATGGCGATGATTCCTAATAAAGCAGGGACCATTTTGCGTAAAGGCGATTTAGAAAAATGATCCTTTAGATATCCCAAATTGCCAGTCCAGTCAAATATCTTATCCAAAGCACTTTGTAAAAAGGTGATCAATAAAAGAAGCAGAAGCAGAATTTCTGCACTATGTGAAATTAGAAGTTCCATAGTCTTAATATTTGGTGCTGCTAAGCAGCTTTTTTATGTAAAAGGCGGGTTAATTGAATTGAAAGGTCGGTCCAAATTATTTTCGAATTCCCGTTACGCTCAATATGGAAATGCGCCTCTTCAAAGGCTTCAACAATCTCGAGCAGATTTTGCTCATGAATAAAGGGGGCAAAATTCGTTAATTGAAAGCCATCTACATGGATCTGCATATAGGCCAATTCATTAACACCATAATGAACCAACATAGCCTGACGGATCAGCGCAAGACAATACATGACAAATTTTTTCTGCGTTTCTCTACCGGTTCTGGCCACTTCTTCACTCCACAAAATGAGATCATGGATGGCGCCTTTATTCTTCTTTGCTTTAAAGGCACTGCGAACCCATTGAACAAACCACTTTTCAAAGACCAGATCCTCCGAGTCTTTATTCATAAGATCCATGGCTTTATTAAAATTGCCATTTGCCTCATGTGCAACCTGCATTGCTTCGTCTCGAGATAACCCATGTTCGCTCAAAGCCTGAGCGATAACGGCCTCCGGAAGTGGTGGAAAATGAATTACCTGGCAACGGGAATAGATGGTCTCCATGATCTTCTCTTCGTTTTCTACCAAAAGCAGCATTATGGTCTTTTCGGGCGGTTCTTCAATAAGTTTTAGCAATTTATTGGCGGCTGAAGTATTCATTAGTTCAGCCATCCAGATAATCATGACTTTGTAGCCTCCTTCATAGGCTTTCAGGGATAATTTTTTACTAATATCCAGGGCTTCGTCAACCCCAATTTGTCCTTGTTTTTTTTCTATTCCAATTAAGCGGTACCAGTCAAACAGGTTTCCATAGGGCTGTTCTTTGAGAAATTTGCGCCATTCCTCAATAAAATGATCACTTACCGGATGACTCTTGACCCTGTCAGATGTCGCCACAGGAAATGCAAAATGAAGGTCGGGATGTGTATAAGAGGCACATTTAATATTGCAGGCTTCGTCTCCATTAATATTTTCTCCCTGGGAATTATGGCAGAGCAGATAGCGCGCATATGCCAATGCTGTCGCAAGTGTACCACTGCCCTCTGGACCAATGAATAATTGTGCATGCGGAACGCGTCCGGCATCGGCACTTGATGTAAGATGATGCTTAATATGGGTAAGTCCTAAAATATCCTCAAACAGCATGCCTCAAATATAGAACTTTGAACAACATCTTCCGGAAATATTGACAGCACCGTTTTTGTGACGCATGTCGAATTCATACATTTGCCGAGCTACAAAATCAAACACATGGTCACATTAAACGATTTCAATTTTGAGAATAAACGAGCCCTTATCCGGGTAGACTTCAATGTTCCGCTGAATGAGGATCTGGAAGTGACAGATACCACACGCATAGAAGCGGCAAAACCATCTATTATCAAAGTGCTTGAAGATGGTGGAAGCGTTGTACTTATGAGTCACTTAGGGAGGCCCAAAGGCGCTGTAGATCCTAAATTATCACTATCCCATATTGTTGATACCGCCTCTGAAATAATAGGTGTTAACATCAAGTTTGTTGGCGATTGCGTGGGTGCAGAAGTACGCAAAGCGGTTAATGCTCTTCAAGCGGGGGAGATCCTCCTGCTGGAGAATTTGCGATTCTATGCCCAAGAGGAATCAGGCGATGCGGAGTTTTCAAAGCAACTTGCCGAATGGGGTGATATTTATGTAAATGATGCATTTGGCACAGCCCACCGGGCGCATGCCTCCACGACCATTATTGCCGGTTACTTTTCCGGAAATAAATGTTTTGGTTCGTTGCTTTCAAAAGAGATCGAGGCTATAGACAAGGTCCTTACTTCAGGCGAAAAACCTGTGACAGCTATTTTAGGAGGGGCTAAGGTCTCTTCTAAAATAACCATCATTGAGAACATACTGGATGCCATAGATCATTTGATTATCGGCGGAGGGATGACTTATACCTTCATCAAAGCAATGGGAGGTGAGATAGGTGATTCGATCTGTGAACTTGATAAATTGGACCTGGCGACCAGCTTACTCGAGAAAGCAAAAGAAAAAGGGGTTTCTGTGCACCTTCCCGTAGACGTACTTGCAGCAAGCGAATTTAGCAATGAAGCCGACGTGCAAACGACCCCAGTTGATCAAATACCTGCAGGATGGCAGGGACTGGATGCAGGCCCTAAAACACTTGAACACTTTAAATCGGTCATTCTGGAATCTAAAACGATCTTGTGGAACGGCCCCATCGGGGTATTTGAAATGCCGAATTTTGCCAAGGGTACAATTGCTATGGGCACATTTGTAGAGGAAGCCACAAAAAATGGGGCTTTCTCTTTAGTAGGGGGTGGAGATTCCGTAGCTGCCGTAAAGCAGTTTGGTTTTGCCGACAAGGTGAGCTATGTTTCCACAGGCGGCGGAGCAATGCTGGAAAGTTTGGAAGGGAAAAGCTTGCCGGGCATTGCGGCCATTCTTAATTGAGCCTGTTTTAACGATTATTTGGCCTCTTTTGCGAAAAGAATTTTATAGATTACTAAAAAATTTGCATTTTAGTTAACCC